>CAZBDM010000147.1:0-8952 GCA_964490675.1 uncultured Oligoflexales bacterium | reverse complement strand
TTTCATTTCTGTTTCTATGCTCCAAGCTAACACATCTTCATCGTCAACCAAAAAAATTCGTGTTCCCAGTAGAGGCTTGTTGTTAGCCATTGCCTTTGTCCTTACTTTTTAATTTTATTTGGAAAAAAAATGACAATCATTGCTCCAGAGGAAAGCGGTGATGATTTGATTTTCAACCAACCTCCATGCGCCTTGGCAAATTTCTTACAAACTGCGAGACCCATGCCAGAACTTGCTTCTTTAGAGGAAACAAAAGGGCGCACAATGAATTCAACGTCTTCTTCATTAATCCCAGGGCCGTTGTCGCATACCTTTATAACGACACCATCCTTGTCTTCCGTCTGATGGTTTTGGGCGATCAAATGGACAACTGGCTTGTTTGTAGAGCCGACTGCTTCACTTGCATTATAAAAAAGTGCATTGAGAATTTTCTCAAATTTTTCTCGATCGCAATAAATATCTTTCACGTTAGGTGCGATATCGACGTGAATATCTGTGTGTTTATGCGGGCTATTAGAAAAGGTCTTAATGGCATCTTCGATGAGCTCGGTGGTGTTATAGGTACTTGGATTTATTTCAACAGGACGAGCAAAGTCTGATACTTCGGAAATGTAGGCATTAAGAGCATGCAGTCTACCAAACATGAGATCGATAGCAGTTCTCGTTTTGTGAACTTCCAGTTCGCCGGTATTTGAAAAACTATTCAGCTCGTCACTCACAATCGATAAGGCCGCGGAAATTCCAGCGACTGGATTCTTTACCTGATCGGCGAGCGAGGCAACCCACTGGCTAATCATGGCATCGATGTGATCAATGGCCTTATGGTCCAACATATTTTGGTACTTTCTTTGGTCATTCACGATCGTTTCCCCTTTTCGGGATTTAGCAATAACCCGGCCAAAGCACTAGATGGCTGAAAATACTAATAAAATTTTAGATTCCAAGGTGTCTCAACAGGGCTGTTGCCGGCCTGTGTAGGATATCGGCAAAATCCCTGTGTGATATGATACACTGATTTGTGTTAAAGATATTTGACTTTTTTGGCTTCGAAGAGCAGTTCTTCTCGAAATTTCGGATGGGCAACGGCCGCCAAGCTTTTCACTCGGTTTCCCACCGATTTGCCTCTGAGCTCAGCAATTCCATATTCAGTGATGACCGTGTCAATATCGTTTCTACTAATGGAAACTTTTGCGCCTGGGTTGAGTTCAAAGACAATTTTAGAACGTTGCTTGTCGGCGGTCGTTGATCTGATGGCGATAATCCCTCGTCCACCTTCAGACTTTTGCGCTCCAAGGTGGGTGTCGGTAGCCCCACCTACCCCGCTCAACAGGCGGTGGCCGATTGACTCTGAACATACTTGTCCTGTGATATCGATCTCTACTGCCGTGTTGATTGAAACCATTTTGAAGTTACGCCCAAACCTATAAGGGTCATTAACAACTGAGGAGGGGTGTAAAAGAACGGTAGGATTCTTATCGATAAATTCGTAAAGCTCCCGACTACCTAGAGCGAAAGAACCTGTGATACGACCAGGCCAGATGCTCTTGTGACGTCCGGTTATCACACCTTCTTTGTAAAGATCCATGATTGTATCATTGATCATTTCTGTGTGAGCACCCAGGTCTTTCTTTTGACGTAGTGCTAGACCAATGGCGTTGGGAATTGAGCCAATTCCGAGTTGAATGGTACTTCTGTCTTCAACCAGCTCTGCAACGAATTCAGCAATTCTCCTGTCGATATCATCGATTTCAGGTCTTCCAATAGTAGCGAGTGGATGGTGATTTTCAACAAAGTGATGCACCCAAGTCATCGGTATATGGGTGGCTCCACTGGTTGTCGGTAGGTGTTCATTGACTTCCAAAATAACCTTATTAGCTTTCCGTAAAATCTCAGGCTCGTAGCAAGCGCCTGGTCCCAGATTAATAAACCCTCTTTCATCAGGCGGTGTGCATGAACCCCAAAAAATGTCGACTGGACCCTCTCTGTGAATGTGAGAGACCCATTGAGATAAATGAGCAGGGACGTAGTGAACAACCCCATGCCCGTGGGCTTTGCGAATATGGTGGGTAAGAAACATGGGATAAAGATAAAGACTGCCATGCATGTTCTCATCTGAAAAGCAGTCGTACTCTTTGTTTGGATTAGCACAAAATACATGAACGTCTTTTAGAGAAGAGACGTGTTTTGCAAGGTTTTCAAAGAAAAGTGTCGGCTCGCAAGCGGCCATTGCCGTAACAATGCGTTGGTTACTTTGGATAAAGCTGAAGGCTTCTTCGATACTAATAAGTCGAGAGTTATAGTAGTCTTTAAAACGTTTTGACATGGGTATCCTTAGGTTAGATTTACCTGCACAGTCGAAAAATTAGCATAAACTTCGTTTCAAAAAAAAGTGAAGTTCCTTTAAAGTTATTAAGAACGGTCTTTCAATTTCTCATAGGTGACATAATGATTAAACTGCCTCTTTTTCGCAAAATAGCCTTTGTTGGGCTGATTGTTTTTGGAACTGCCTCAATTTTGGGCGCGAAGCAAGAAAACGAACTCTCAAAAGAGACCCGTCGGATTATGAAGGCAATTTATATCTCGATGCAAGAGCTTCTACCTCTAAGCTTCAATGAAGAGTCCTTTCGCGCCAAAGAGAACCAGGAAAAGATAAAAGGTTTTCTGAAAAGCTTGGCTAACAACGGTAAGGCACTCAGCACACATGGCGTAAAAAGAGAGCAGGGTTTTCGTTACATGAGCCGAACCTTCGAAAGTGATGTTAAGCAAACTTACCTGTGGTATCAGCAAGGCGATACAGAAGGGGCCCGCTTTTATCTTCACAATATCATTGATGATTGTGTTGAATGCCACTCCAAGCTGCCTACCAAAAAGGAATATCTCGGTGCCAAAGCACTTTTCAAGGATGTCGCCATTAGCAATCTAACAGCTCTCGAAAAGGCTCGTTTGCAAGTGGCTATGCGGCAATTCAACAACGCTTTAACAACTTACGAAAATCACTTTACTACCCTTATAAAAAGAGTCCTCATACGCAATGGATGCTTACGGTGATTACTTGAAGATCGCCATTAGGGTTCAGGGTAATTTTGATCGGCCCATTAATTTTTTAATGAAAGTCGAAAAAGAAAATAATTTACCGGAGTTTCTGAAGCGTTTAATTGAAGGGTGGGTGTACGATCTCAAATTGCTCAAAAAGCAAAAGGTCTTTTCGAAAGTCGGCATACCAGAAGCGAGAAGGCTGATTGACTATGGTAAAAAGAGAATGATCTTTGCGCGTGACCGTATAGGCTTGGTACCTTACACAACAGCTTCGGCTATTCTCCATCGTTTGGTTGATCAAGAAAATATGTCGAAGGTTCTGTTATCTGAGACTTATTATCTTTTGGGTGTGACAGAATCACTGATAGCTCGTTCCTTCTGGGTCTCACAATCCAAGTCATTTTTTGAAACCTCGATCCGTGTAGCTCCCCATTCAGCATTTGCTCCCAAGGCCTACGCACTTCTCGAAGAGCAGGCCTATCTTGAGTTTACTGGATCCTCGGGGATGAATGTCCCTGACGAGCTTAAGAGTTGGTTGACCGAACTAAGAGAATTGATCAACCGCAAGGGCAAGAAGAAATCCTAACGAATCAATAGCTTATAAGTAACTGAAAAAAGGTCGCTTTTGCGGCCTTTTTTGGGCCTTGACTGGGTTAGGGAAAAGTCATGCTCGCGGTTTAAAATAAACCTCTAGAAATCCTGCATCGTCCTGTAATTTAAAGCTAAAACTTTGTTTTTTTTGAGGTGTTAAGAATCCCGCCTTGTTTACCGATAAAAGAACAGAATTCGAAGTTTAAGAACAAACGGGAAATATCATCATGCTAAACCAAAAAGCGCTCATAACTTTACTCTCGGTAGGCTTTTTCATTTCGTGTGGCAACAAAGTCGAAATCACAGAAAAGAGACTCGAAAACACTGCTGGTTCAGAAAATGTCAATACTGCCAGCACTGATAATACCGATGTTCTTGGTCAAAACACAAACAACAGCGGTGATGCAAGCAACGCTAGTAAAAAGCTCAAGTTGTCATGGGACAAAAGCACAGCAACAGATCTCACCGCTTACAAGGTCTATATTCACGAAGAGAACAAAAGTTTGGGGGTTGAGATCGCCGAAGAAATTAGCATTGACGGTACTGGATTCAATCCTGAGCTTCCAGAGATTAAGATTGATCCCAAAACTCACACGGTCGTTAGCAAATTTACTGGCAAGAAGGCCTGTCTTTACGTTAAAGCAGTCAATGCTAACGGGGAGTCTGATAGTTCTGATTCCCAGTGTGTCCAACTTTAAGGATTTTCAAGTTATCCCTTCTGCGGCGTTGCATGCAGCGTCCGACCTGTTTTTTTTTGAGTGCGTTCAATTTTATGAGATAATGTCCGAAACTGGATTGTTTCGGATTTTTTATGTGCCGTTTACTTTTTGTTTTTTTCATTGTCTGGGGGCATGCATTTCCGGTCTATGGAAAGATGTATAAGTTTTCAGATCCTGGACCTGATCTTCCTCCGATCGGGCGATCTAAATTTGATCAAGTGATTGCCAGCCAAAATAAAAATACCGAAAAATTATTAGTTCCTTTCCCTTTTGATAAGCTCCTTGCACTGATCAAATCTAAAATTGATCTAGGTGATGCTCAGTTTCCCATTTCTTTTTTGCTTTTTCCTTTTGGGCGATCTTTGCAGCGTTTTGCTGCTGAACCTGAATTTTTCAAGTATCCGAGAGTTGTCATAGCCGTTAATGCCCAGTCGGTTTTTTCGGATAAGCATTTAAAAATTGACTTACAGAGTAAACTTTATATTGGTTATGTAGAAACAACCAACATGCTGGAAGTCATCAGTTACAATGAAAAAGCTGCTCGATATGAATTTCAGGTTGTAAAAAATTACAAGAAAGGAGCCACTCCAGAGATTTTCTATGCTAAAAGAAGACTGTGTATGACGTGTCATGAAGCAGGGCTTCCTATCTTTCCAAGTGAACCTTGGTCAGAATCCAGTGACAATTCCCTTTTAGCCAAAGAGATTATAAAAGCCCGTGGCTCTAAGACTTATTTTGGTTATCCTATTGAGCCACCTGATATGTCAGACAGAATCTTTTCGGCCGAAGCGATGAAAGCAGACTTTAATGTTGCCGGTGCGGGCCGCAAGCAATTCGCTCAGAAAATTCTCGATTTAATTTGTGACCCAAAAGAAAAAGACCGCATTGACTGTTTGGGAACAGGGTTAAAAGTAGCCATGGCTGCCAATAACAATTATTGGCCTGGTAAACAGTGGCAGCTTCTTATAACGTACAGTAAGTTTATGGACCGCTATTATGAAAATAATGGTGTGATTCAAGTGCCTTTCCCTTTTCTTCCCGATCGCGATCCAGTTAATAACCTAAATCCATTTGGGCTTTCGCCAGTTAATGCCGTCGACAAATTTCCTTATAAAGACCGAAAGAAAAACATAGAACTCCTGCGAAAAAATATTGTCGAGCTTCCACCGCTGCATGATCCGAAAAAATCTAGAATGCAAATCAACTTAATATCTCGACAGCATTGTCAATTGCCAATTAATTATAGGCCGGTACCCTATCAAAAATACTGCAATACAGGCTATTTTTTAGAGCTGTTTTCTCTTGGAGATCTAATCAATATAAAAAATCTTTATCAAAAGGATAAGAAGTTTGATTTCAAAGCCTATGAAAATGCAATTGACGGTATGATTCAGAAAGCCCGTAAAGATAAGACGGCAGCACTGGCTCAAAGAAACTTGCAGCGTAGTTTGGTGCTTGCTGAGCTGATTGGTTTTGCACGCAATGGTAAAGAACCAACCGTCTGTTGTCAAAATGAGATTAAAGAACCAGCAAAACTATTGCCAGGTGGGGTTAGTCAGACAAGCATCTTTGATAAAAATATTAAGCAACTTTTTACTTATTGTGGGAACTGTCATAGCGAACCAAGCATCGAGTATCCGCTTCAGTTTCTGTATGGGACGACGGAAGATGAAGTTAAAAGTAAGATCATAAAAAACTGGCAAAATATCCACCATTCCATCACCAATAAAGTTGCTCCTATGCCTCCAAAAACATCAAAGGAGTACAGTATGTTAGACCGTAAAACACGGTCTAAGTTGGCTCAATATTTGTTGCGTGAAATCAATAAGAAAAAATCAAAATGAAAGTTATTCTGTCAGTTCGATGACTTTGAAGTTCAGTACTTTTTCAGGGACAGTATCCCCACCAGAGCCTGTATCATCACCGGTGAATGCCATAATTTTTACATCTGTACAGTGACTATATACAGTTCCTCGCAACTGTTCATTAGCAGCGTTACCATCATACATTTTTTGCATCAGTCTTAAGGCGCACTTCTCACATTTGACGTCTTCTGGAATTTTGACTGTGTACGAGTAATAGTAGTTAGAGTTGGTATCGCCGTTCAAAATATTTGTCATTTCACCGTTTGGAATGTTACGAGGGTTTTGATCGCGGTCGATCTTGTTTGCCATATCCTTTGGAAAAGTCATGTCGTCGTCAAACTCTTCTGTTGCAGGAGATAAGACAACATTCATCGGTTCGTTATCGCTTAATGGATCATTAGCTGGATCCAAGGAAATCAAGTCGATCAAATACTTTGCCGGGTGATCGATGGTCTCAATAAATTCTACTTTAAACGTATCACCTGCCTTGAGGGTGTGTTGGACAGCACCAGGTGTAGCGTTGGTTCCACCTCCGCAGGAAAAACCATCGATGCCAGCAACATTTGTTTTTGAGTTATCTGCATTTGTTCTTGGCTTCATGCTATTGTAATGTAGTGGTGCATGAGCGAAGGTTACTTCTGACCACAAAAGAACAAAAACACTTGCAATAACCAATTGCCCTATTTTCATGTGCACTCCGCGCTTTGCTTAATATATTGAGTTGTAGGGTTTCCCGAAAAAACTTAAACCTCTTCTTAAGGTTTCTTATCGGAGGGCATTAACGAAATGCTTAATGATATTGAATATCAGCGTAAAATCAGGTGCTTATAGGTTATGCTTTTTTGCGGAGGCTTTTTTGTTAAAACTTCAATTAAAAGGCGGGGTTGACACTGTTACCGGAAGTAGCACAATACTTCGCTATCGTGGTAAAAAGTATCTTGTCGATTGCGGCCTCTTTCAGGGGGAAAAGTCGATCCGGGATCGAAATTGGCAGAATTTTCACGGTGATCCAAAAGACTACTCTGCGGTCATATTAACGCACGCACATTTAGATCACAGTGGTTATCTGCCGCGTTTTTGTAAAAACGGATTTACCGGTCCTATCTATTGCTCTCATGGCAGTAAAGATCTTTGTGAAATTCTGCTTCTCGACGCTGCTTATCTAGAAGAAGAGCTTGCCGGATATGCTAATCGAAGTGGTTACTCACATCATAAACCTGCTTTGCCTCTCTTCACCTGTAAAGATGCAGAAGCAAGCCTCAGATTGTTTCATAGCCGAAGAAGAAATCATTGGATAAGGCTCGATGAAGGCTTAAGTTTTCGCTTTATCAGAGCGGGTCACATCATTGGAGCAAGTCTCGTGCAATTCGCCGTAGGTGTTGGCGGTGCTTCGCGTATTCTTACGTTCACGGGGGATTTAGGGCATCACCGCTCGTTAACCCTGAAAGGGCCTGAAGATTTGATAGAAAGCGATGTGATGGTTATTGAATCAACCTATGGTGACAGACTGCATCCAAGGGAAGGTGTAAAAGAGCAAATCGCCGCAATCTGCCAAAAGACTATTAAACGTCGGGGTGTGTTACTTATTCCTGCTTTTGCGGTGGGACGGGCGCAGGAAGTGATCTATTTTTTGAGGCAGCTCGAAGATGAGGGAGCGATTGATAAAGTACCTGTGATCCTTGATAGTCCTATGTCAGACAAGGCGACTAAGGTTTACTTTAGTCATGTCGAAGATCAGAAGTTACCGCTTGAAGTCATCAATGATAAAGAGCTCTTTTTACCTCACCACTTTATGAACGTAAAAAGTGTTGAAAGTTCGATGATGGCATGTGAGCGTGAGGGACCGGTGATTGTGATCTCAGCTTCTGGGATGCTTAATGGTGGACGTATCGTTCACCACCTCAAAGAACGTATACACGATAATCGCAATACGATACTTTTTCTAGGTTATCAGGCTTCCGGTACTAAGGGACGTTATCTGCAACAACATTGTGAAGAGGAGAGAACCCTTCGTATTCATCACAAGGAATTCCCGATCAAATGCCAAGTAGAAACAGTGGATGGCTTGTCAGCGCATGCAGATTATCAAGATATGGTGGAATACCTAGCCCGTATGTCTAAAAAACCGCAGTTTGTGATCGTCAATCACGGTGAAATCGCTAGTCAGGATGCCATGGCAGATCACGTGGAAAAGGAACTTGGTATTAAAGCCATCACCGCTCATCGACAAGATCGCTTTGAGCTCTGGAAGTAGAAGTTAAGCAGCTGATTTTGTCCTCTTAAGCTTGTGAGATCGCAAGTAAGATTTGATCAAAATGGGCTCATTTAACACCAGGAAGTTTGTGTGAATTCTGGTATAATTTAGAAAGACAATTGAAATCAAATAGATACGATCTTGTTTCGATTGTTAAGAGGTTGGACTGGGACTTGCTTGATGAGCCGTGGAGTAACATGTCCAGTGATTTAATAAGGGAGGATGCTATGCAAGTCAGAAATCATATGACCAAAGAAGTTATATGGGCGTCACCGGAAGATTTCTTGCCAGACATCGCAGAGTTAATGGAACAAGAGAACATTAGACATATGCCGGTCATGTCTGGAACTGAGTTGGTTGGAATTATTTCAGATCGTGATGTCTTAAAAGTGACTGAATACTATCAGGGTGAGACAGAAGTTCCCAAAATGACCGTTGGCGAAATAATGTCACGCGACTTAGTGACCTGTACGCCAGGCGCGGCCAT
>CAZBDM010000146.1:0-8993 GCA_964490675.1 uncultured Oligoflexales bacterium | reverse complement strand
GTAAAGATAGCGGCTATAAAAATTGCTTTCTAGATGGGTAAAAAGAGGCGCTTACAGCCGATCAATTAGATTTGTCCAGTGATTTTGGGGAACCTCAAATAGAGTACAACGAAAGACGACCACATAGCTCTTTGGGAGGACTTACGCCTTCCGAATTTTTAAGCGATCAGGTATATGCAAAGGCAGGCTAGACTCTACTGGAATGTGGACATGGCTTTGGGGGAAGGTCGCATTTTATTTTTTCTTTTAATTTACAAAACCCAGATACCACTCTACCTGAACTGTAGACTAAAGCCGAAAGCTTTTGTCTATCTCTGGTATCACCAAGTTTTTTAGTTTTGGCATTTTTTTTCCCACTGAAAAGCAGACTTCACGATTTGAGATAGCGAATCAAACTGCGGCACCCAACCTAGCTTTTTCTTCAATTTATCGCTATTCGCAATGAGAGCCCCCACATCCCCAGGCCTTCTCGACCCGATTTCGTGAGGAACCTTGACATTGTTTGTCTTTTCCACCTCTTCAATCACTTCTTTGACAGAAAAACCTCTTCCGTATCCACAGTTTAGAGTCAGTGATTCTCTCTTTCCATCCGCGAGATACTCGTATGCTTTGATGTGTGCGCTTGCGAGGTCTTCTACGTGTATATAGTCTCTTACCCCCGTCCCATCTGGAGTAGGGTAGTCATCTCCAAAGATAGTCACTTTTTCTCTCTTTCCGAGAGCAGCTTCACAAGCGACTTTTATCAGATGGGTAGCATTGGGGAATTTTTGGCCGATGCGAAGCTCTGGATCCGCACCCGCAACGTTGAAATATCTTAAGACTACATATGACAATTCGTGAGCTTTTGAGATGTCTCGCAAGATCCACTCATCCATAAGCTTTGAGAGCCCATAAGGATTCTCAGGCGCAACCGGATCTTCTTCGGTCACACTCCCTTCGCTCGTATTACCGTAGACAGCAGCAGTAGATGAAAAAATAATTTTATTTACGCCATGTTTGACGCAAGCCTTAAAGAGCTTCAATGCATTAACGGTGTTGTTTTCGTAGTATCGTATAGGATCTTCCACCGAATCTGGCACCACAATTGAGGCGGCAAAATGGATCACTGCGTCAAAGCTTGACGATGAGAACACATCTTCAAGCATCATTTCATCGGACAAATCACCGACTATAAGCTTCTCGTTATTAATCAGAGAGCTTTTAAAACCTGTTGAAAGGTTATCGATAACGGTAACTTGGTAACCCGCTTCAGACAGTTGCCTGCAAACGTGAGAGCCGATATAGCCAGCACCTCCTGTCACAAGAATACTTTTTTTCATACAACTTCCATGCGCATTTTCTAACCAGCAATTGAGGTGCACTTATAGCATTGCATTCGAACAAATTTACAACAGTGAGAATTTACCAAAAACTGTTCAGTTTTCCTCCCCTTTTTCCAATTGCAAATTGCTTAGCAAACATTGTGGTGCTAATACCCTCGGGAAATTGAAAACAAAGGAGACACCTCATGCACCCCATACTGCTAATATTTTCCTCAATTCTCATATCAGCAACTAGCTTCGCTTCAGATATCTTAAAAAACCCAGCCCCCGATTATGTCGGCACCTACAACATCACAAACTACGCCCATTCTGACAGCCATACTTCCGATGGCGTCATCGAAATCAAAGCTGACGGCACTTTTAGCCTTATTTCCGGTAGCTTTGCTGCTGCTGGCATGGGATCTCATGGCTTCTGCAGCAACACTGGCGAGAAACAAACCATAAAACAACTCGGCGATAAACTCTTCATCGTCACCCACTACAATCCGGGTGAAGAAGGTATGCCGATCGATCCACCTGCAAAAAATGAAGTAGTCGTCACTATTGTCGAGACAGCTTCAAGAGACCGCGGTGATACCACTTCTGAGCTGACGACCCTGATCGTAAAAGGCACAGGCGGCTGCGGCACAGTCACAGAGAGAGTCTCTGTGCTCAAGAAAATCCTCGACTAGAGGGATCATCGACCTAAGCCCATGTCTAAGCTGATGAAAATCCATCAGCTTTTCACCCCCCAAGCCGCTGGCGCAACCTCCTTGCGCTCTGCGGGAGCTCTCATGATCTCAATCGCTTTCGTCCCTCTCATGGCAGCGACATACCCGGGCCCTTATCTAAACCATGTAACTGAGATTTTACTGGCGGTGCCAGAGACCTTCTCCCGCACCGGTGAACCCTACATATCGTTGAGAGGATTAGTGTTGATGACGATATCCGCTACCCAAAAGGACTGGTGAACGAAATGATTTACCACTGGGCGAGACACCCTGAGGTGGTGATGTCAGCTTCGACGCCATCCGTCGGGGCTTGGGGAAATAATCCAGCTTCCTTTCCATACGAGAGAGCAAGAACCCCGCAAAGAGTAGGAGACGTGGTGGAAGGATGGTCATGTATCGGTTATCCGGTGGGTCTTCTCAATCTCGATCTTATGAGACGATTTGCAGAAGTCGACCGCTTCACCAGAGCTTCTGACGATATTGTGATTAGCTACGCTCTTCTTCTTGACGGGGTAGAGGTGCATACTCTCGGTACCGAGTATTATCACCACGGTCTCATTCGCATGCAGCCTTGGTTTCACGGCGAAGACGCCCTTCACCGCGGTGGTGGTGTCACTGATGAGCCCACTGATCGTGACATGAACGCCGAAAAATACGAGCAGACCGGACGCCGCCTCATAGCCACTGAAGAAGCTTGGCCCGTGCGCATCCTGACAGAAAGAATTCCCCTTGATGACAAACGCCGCGCTTCTTTTTTCCTTGCCCTAACACTCATCGAAACCCGCGGCGCAAAAACCCTTGTCTAGACAGGCACCGCACGTTACGGTGAAGAAGGCTGCATTACCCAGGGCTGCTCGACTCTTCTTTTCGCAGAAGCAGCAGAACACCTCGGCATCTCGTTGACCTCTATAGATAACGACCCAGACAACATCGCAGTGGCTAGCGAGATGCTAAGAGCTAACGAACTCACTGCAGAACTCATCACTTCCGATTCTGTCAGCTACCTTAGCTCTTTTGGTCCGCAGATCGAATTTCTCTATCTCGATAGCTACGACTTTGATCCCTCTAATCCCGCACCTTCACAAACTCACGCTCTCAACGAAGCAAAAGCCGCTCTCCCTAGGCTCAGCGACAACGCTGTCATCATGATTGATGATGTGGGCCTTGAACACGGCGGCAAGGGTGGGCTAGTCATCCCTTATCTTCTTGAGCGCGGCTGGCGAGTTTATCATGAGGAGGATCAGGTAATTCTTGTGCGCTCTTAGATGAATGGACTTTTAATTATGCGTCTTTTTTCCACTCGATTTTAGGTTCCCACTTGTTTTCTGCGCAATATTTTAAAAATAAGTTGATCAAGGTCTGATAGGGGATTTCTTTTTTGTCAGCCAATTCCTTGAAATAAAGAATCGTATCTTTATCAATTCTAATTGTAGTTTTTACCTTAGCTTCTTTAGCGTAGGGATTTTTTACTGCATCTGAAAAATCGTAGTGGTCTTTCATAACTTCTCCTAAATTCTTCTTATCCCACTCAAAAAACAGCATAAAACCACATGCCATACAAAGTATGTACATTAATTGGGTTCAAAATAATATCTATTTCTTCCTTATCCGCAACTCTTTCAATTATTACAGACGCTTTATTAAGGTAACCAGGTCTGATTTGAGGTCTTGGAAATACCAGCTAGTTAAGCTGAATTGGAGATTAGGAGAACTTAGGGGAGATTTCTAAAGGCCATAAAAATAAACCTAACGGTGACTGTTCGTTTTTTAGCTGATGCCAATATACTTTCAAAATCATGTTGATCTGCTGGCTCTTTTTTAAGCTGACCTGCTTTTTCTAGGTTCACTAAGTTTTTCAAGGTCACTCTCTGTTCCCTTTACACATAACTTAGGTCTATCCATGACTTTCGAAATAAAAGCGTTTTTCTCGGCTAATCTTTTCTTAAACTGAGCTTTTGAATATAAGGTAGGGTTTATTTTTTTTGCGAGCAAGTGACGCTTAAGCAGCCTCAAGTAAGTTAGGCTGGCATTTACTGTCAACGTTTGCTATTGAATTTTCGATCTTTTGGAGCGTCGTAATGAACTGGATATCGAAGTTTTTCTCAAGGAATCAAATTACTAAACAGACTGCTTTATCGAGCATCGAGCACTCGCTGCAAGAGTCACAGGAGCAAGTCGAACAACTTATCGGAGACTTGCAGAGAGAAACCCAAAAGTCTCTAAGACGCCTTAATCTTGACCAAAAAAGGCAGATTGAAGTGAGCGAACATACGTCCGAGCAACTCGGGCAGCTACTTGAGCGGATTTACCAGGACAAAGCCTTGGTGCTGGATTTAAAGGCCACTATCTCCCTATTAGATGAGCTTAACCAAGTTCAAAACGCCATTAAATACAACTCGATTGCTCAGGAGCTGCTTAACAAAATCCTAGCCGAAATTCAAACCAAAGCAATGTTAGCTCCCATCTGTAAGTTAGGAGAACCCTACCCGGAAAACCATTGCCAAGTCGTAGGAACCATCGAAATGCAAGGGCTAGCTTTGGGCTGTATCGCTAGCATTACCGAGCAGGGCTATATTTACAGCAGCGATAAAGTGATCAGAAGTGCAAAAGTCGTCGTCAATGGACCAGCGCCTCAATAGGAGAAATCAAGATGGGCCCAGATTCGGAAAAATATTTTGGTATCGATTTAGGAACAACCAACTCTTGTATTGCCGTCATTGAAGGGGGCAAAGCCAAGGTCATTGAAATTGACGGCGAAGCGACGACCCCGTCTGTCTTGGCGTACCGAGAAGGAGAGTGGCTTATCGGACGAAAGGCTCGCAACCATATGAAAGTTGCTCCCGACCAGGCGGTTTCTTCCATCAAGAGGAAAATGGATGACCTTGATTACCGAGCTGATCTGGCCGGTCACAAACTAAGTCCCATCGAAATTTCGGCAAAGATCCTTGAAGGGCTTACCAAGCAGGCAGGCAACCAGCTAGGATGCCCTATTAAAAAAGTTGTCATAACAGTTCCGGCATGGTTCAAAGAAGGCCAACGCCAAGCGACTCTGGCTGCCGGTAAACTGGCCGGCCTTGAAGTCCTGCAAATCGCCAATGAACCTACTGCTGCGGCCATTGCTCACGAATCCAAACACCTAGAAGAGGGCCTGGAAGAGAAGTGGGTTGTCTACGACCTTGGGGGTGGTACCTTCGATGTTTCCGTTCTCAACGTTACAGCGAACACGCACGAGGTTCTCTCCAGCGTTGGCAACACCTTTCTTGGGGGTGATGATTTTGACCGTCGACTTGCAGAGCGCTTTCAAACGCTTGTTAAAGATCGTCACAACCTCGATCCTACGCGCGATCCTATCGTTACCGCTCGTTTACGCCACTTAGCGGAGCAGGTTAAAATCGCTCTTTCGGACAAAACTGAGTTCACCGTTTCAGAGCCGTTGGTTCTTGAAGGTAAAACGGTCATGCTCGAAGATACAGTCACACGCCGAGAGTTCGAGGACATGATTGCGGACCTCATTGAATCTACCCATGAGAAGCTTTCCGAAGCACTTTCCCAAGCTCAATTAGAAGCTAGTCGGGTCAGCCGTTTGCTCATGGTTGGTGGCTCAACGCGCATTCCTATGGTGGCCGAAAGACTGAAGGAACGCTTTGGTCTTGATGGGGAAAATTGGGTCGATCCTGATCTCTCGGTAGCCTTGGGAGCTGCCTTCCAATCTGCGATCAGATCCGGGGGATTCTTTGAGAGAGACGTTGTAGACATTTGCCCTCACAGTCTTGGCATCGCTGCTATCGGTCACGAGGACGAAATGTTAGGCCTGCCGCAGCCCGGACGACACCCACGCACCTTTGCTCCATTAATCAGAAGAAACTCTCGCTTACCGGCAGTAGCAAGTAAAAGCTTTTACAAGGTCCACCCTGAGCAAGATATGGTAAATATTGTTGTCTATCAGGGCGAATCCTCAAACAATGAAGCCAACACCCTGGTTGGGGAATTCACTGTCCAGCTTGAAAACAGTGATGATGTAAAAATTGATGTCAGTTTCCATTATGACCACAGCGGCATCATCCAAATTAAAGTTGATGAACCAGGGCAGAAAAACCCAAAATCGTACTCTATGGACTTATCGAAGTCGATTGAATCCAATAGCGACTTGGCAAAAGGATTATCTTGGGATGATGAGGCTTTCGACGAAGAAGACGATCTCCTGGGGGAGAAGGATAACGAGGCAACTAACTTTCTCATCGAAAAAATTGCAGCGCGGCTTAAAATAGAGCCAAATCCCGAAGTGGCGGACAAGCTGAGCCGCTATAAGGTGGCAATGAACGCTGGTGAGGATGATGACCTCGACGATCTCGAAGCTGACCTTTACGACTGGCTTGAACAAAACGAGGCTGACCAGTGAGCCGGAAAAGTAACCTGAAAAGAAAATTAAAAAAGCAAAAAGAAAAGAAAAAAGGAAAGTCCAGAAGATCTCCCCATTTCGATATTCATGACAGAAATAGCATCGAAAATCTTTGCGTCTTTATAAGAACCGCCGCAGAGACGCAGGAGATGCCCCCTCCAGGATTTGTAAAACAGACAAGAGAAAACCTTGAAGGCGCCCCTCAAGATATCCTCGACCTTTGGGATCTCGCTATGTCCCTAGTGCGATATCTTTGTAGCGAAGAACCCCTTGTTCATCGCGAAAGAACGAGCTTTAAGAGGCTAGAGCCTATATTCCGCAGCATTGGCCAGCCTGAGATCTTGCACATTCTACAAGCAGCACAGGCGATGGCAAAAGGTCGCGAAAGCTTGCAAAGCCTTCCTCAATTTGACAGCATGATTTTTGAGTCCGTTGGAGACATCATTCAAATTTTTCAGTCGTTGGAAAACTCTGAACCCATCGACGAAGATAGCTTTGAGGAATGGTGTGAAGCTTGTGCCTTTAAGCCCAAGCTCGAGCGATCCCTCCAGCGTTTTATCAAACTCAAAACCCCAAAGCCTGACTTAAAGGCCTCACTTTCATTCAACAAAGATCTTGTCGATCATATGCCATCCGGCCTTGGCCAAAAACTTGCCTTAGCAGCGCTCCTGCGAAAGGTTATAGGTAAAAAATCAAAAGTTCCCATGGCGGACTGGGCTAAACTGCCGGGGTTCGGGCAACTTTTAGATAGCGGTAAAACGGCTAGCATCTCGACAGATCATCTGTGGTCGATTGATAAAGATGGCAACGCAGGACAGTCTTGGAACCAGTTAGCAAGACACCTAAAAAATGTCGATAGCCAGATGCTTGGCTTTGAAGAGTATATTCGTTTTCTCACCCTGAAACTTAGACTGGCGCTCTACTACAACTCTGCTAGCGAATGCGAACAAAAAGGCTTCGAGGATACGATCTACCAATTGCTGCTATCCCTAACCAAGGGGGTGCCCCCACAGGCAAAAGACTATGCCAAGACCAGCCTAGGCCACCTTTGTGATTGGATGCTTGACCAGGTGGTAATAGATCGTAGTCTAAAGTTTGGCAAAAGAGCGACAGCCATCCTCTATCAAGCGCGCCCACAGGATTTTCGTGCAGCCATGCTGCATTGGCAGGAGTCTCGTGGTGATGGGACTATGACTTGGAGTACCCCAAGCTCGTGGCAAAACCTCGATTTTTCTGCTTTTTATCAGGCATTTGCTGTCAGGCCGGCAAAACCGAAGGCGTTCAAAGAATACTTTATCGACACCTTGAGTAGTGAAGGAAAAAAAGAGTTCACCTTGAAGAGCTGCCAACGAGCTTTTGCTCCAGGAGTACCAAAGGAGGTCCGTGATCATAATTGGCAACTCATTTGTGAAGATTTGATGTCCCCAGACAGCGAGCCAATGGCAGGGGTTCTCCAAGGAAGGCCCTGCGAACCAGAATTTCTTTATTACGTTGCCCACGCCATGGTAGACCGTCACCGTTCCATGGATTGGCTTGACCGTGATCAATACCAAACTCTTCTGCGCCTGGCGGGAAAAAACGCGAAGTACATGGCAACGGAATACCTGTTAAAGTTACTGGCGATTCTTATTCCAAAGTTTCCTCGGGAAAGCCTGGAGCACTTAACAACTATTGATCGTCTTTGCCTTTACCATGAGACCAGCGACCAAGTTAGCTCGTCCTTCAAGGCAGAACGAGATTTTATAGAGGCTTGCGCTCAATTGCTGATCTCGTCAGAAATCTCCCCTAGCACGACCGTACCTCACTTGGTTTCACTGTCAAAGCTTCATAAGATTACTAGAGGAATATTCCATACTGGACGTAGATCTTCTCACCAGCGCAGCGGAGAGAGCGAGTTATTTAAGGAGGAATTTTAGCAACCATGGACCGTAAACAAGCTTGCGAAACCTTACGCATCAAGGATGACCACCCCGATCCGAAAACTGTGATCAAGGCGTTTACTCGTTTGTCTCGGCGGTATCCAGGGCAGCACTTTCCAGAAAAATTCGCTGATTTGCTCGTTGCCCGTGACACCCTTTGTAGGCCAGATCAAGGATTCCGTGAGGTTTTGTTTGACGATGAAATCAATTTGTCGTTTTTGAAGTCAGCGCTGAAAGAAACCACTTCAAAACCGAAGATAAGCACCGAGGAAAAATGTCTTCAGGACTTCCTCAGACCTGTTTATCCTTACCTTATCAACCAAGATTCTATGGCGGCAGGGGATGATTTTTCAGAAGTGCAAGCGTCAATAACCCGCATGCTGGAAGAGCTGGGCCCCGACGAAGTGCAACGCATTCTTGAGAAGCTCGAAAATAGCCCCTACTGAAAGCTATGCTCCACATAAGCAAATGAGGATCTAATATTTAGATGCCAAATAAGCCCCCTAAAAACCTCATTCAATTTTCTTCTGGTTCTCTTGTTATTGAACAGCCCACCACTTCTTTATTAAAGCTGACGTCATCAGAGATTAAGTGGGACGAAAGAACAAAACAGTGGCGCACCCTGGCCAAAGAGTACCGCTCT
>CAZBDM010000145.1:6008-9000 GCA_964490675.1 uncultured Oligoflexales bacterium | reverse complement strand
ATCAGCAAGGGAACAACAAGCCCTGAGGCTTGTAAGGTCAATTTTTGCCACTCATAAATCCTCTGGTTTTTGACTTGTTCTTTAAGAATCGGCTTCCATTCATGTTCCGCATCAACCCGACTACTATCACTATGCTCTAAGGAAGGAGCTGAACTTTTCGTTTCTGGATGTTTCATTTCCATCGATAAAACGAAATTTTCTTTAGAGACGCTTCGCCTCCTCTTCCAACCGAGATAGAAGGATACTGCAAAAAATAGGGCAGCCAAGAAGAGATGTTCAAATGAATGCTGAGGTCTTACCATTGACCAAAGCCCAAATGCAATCAACGCAAAGAGAACGCCCCGTAAAAATCCAATGAAAATAGATGCAATCCAAGCATTGGTTTTAATGCGATTGAGGCTTTCGACAGTATCATCGATTAATAGTTTTGGAATGGAATCTTGCATAATTCAATTTACCCAGGAGAAATTTCCGTACTCTTTGAAAGGGATGTCGGACTGACCAGTTCTTCCGAAGAAGAACTCCCTTGACCAGAACGCTCTTGTTCACTTTGATCTTGATCTTCTTCCAAGGTTTTAGATTGTGATTGCTCATTTATTAAAAAATCATTAAGCCATGGAAAGACTGTATCAACGAGGACATCATCTTCCGAATCAATCCTTGCAGGGATAAACTCCCTATCGAGCTGCACGTATGAAAGCTTGTCGCTGTTTTCATGTTTTGCAACAATTTTTCTCAAATTTTCGTACCGTTTGGCTGGATCTCGGCCTGGACAAACGAAAAGAGACGGAATATTGAGCCTTGTCAGCAGCTTTTTTGCCTGGGCGAGAGTATTAAGAAGCTCGATAGTAAACTTGCCGGTCAACTTAATTTGTCTTTTACCTTTGTCTTGACGATCTCTGGGAGCGATTGCCGAAAACGTCGGGCATACCCAATTAGGCAACTTCATTTCTGGAGTAAGCTCAGAAAAGCTGCGAATCATAAACCTTTGAAAATTAGTAATGCGATTGGTCAGCTCAAACATAGGCGCAAGAAAGATCATCGCTTCAACGTACTTGCTATGCCCTTTAGCAAAACCGAGGGCCACCAGTCCACCCAGTCCCCTACCGATGACAATGGGTCTGCGGCCGTTTTCTTTATATTTGACCCAAGCAATCACTTGTAAAAAGTCGATAATGAGTTGATTAAAGCTATGGATCTGGTTGTTTCTTTTTTTACCTCTCTCATGACCCCGCATATCAAAAGCGTAGGTGCTATAACCCCTCTCCACAAAACTCTTGGCTAAAGGCCTCATAAGATTGAGGTTTTCCCCAATGTCATGAATGATCACAACAGCTGGCTTGTCGCTTGACTTAACCTGCCAGCCTTTAACTCTGACCTGGGTTCCTTCATGGTCGACGGGACAGGAATAAGCAAAACTTCTTACATTTGGTGAGATGGTCAAACGTGTGTTTTCAGAAGGTTCTTCGCTAGTGTTTTCTTTTGATTCAATTTCTTCTGACAACATCTTCTCCTAGCTTCAACTACTCTTTTTAAGTATAGCATCAAGAGAGATTGTTTTGCTTTCTAATTTCCACTAAAATTTTAACAAATTTATAATTCTAGGGAGAATCTCGTGGTTTGGATTGTTGTTGCTGTGGTGCTTGCTATTGTTGTCTTTGTCATAAGCCTCTACAACAAACTCGTCACCCTGAGAAATCGCTACAAAAATGCTTTCGCTCAAATCGATGTTCAACTGAAGAGAAGGTACGACCTTATTCCAAATTTAGTTGAAACAGCTAAAGCATTTATGCAACACGAAAAAGAAACCCTTGAAGCCGTCATCCAAGCGAGAAATATTGCCGTTAACGCTAATCAGCAAGTTCATGGAGACGCAACACAAGCTGAAGCGATGCGCCAACTCCTCGGAGCCGAAGGGCAGTTGTCAGCGACCCTTGGGAGACTTTTTGCCCTATCTGAAAACTATCCAGATCTCAAATCAAATGCGAACATGATGCAGTTAAGCGAAGAAATCGCCTCAACAGAAAATAAAATCGCCTTTGCCCGCCAGGCATTTAACGACGCGGTGACACAGTACAATATTTCTAGAGAGGTCTTCCCCAGCTCGATCGTCGCTAACTCTTTTAACTTCTCAAAAGCACAACTCTTTGAAATCAATCTTCCAGCTGAAAGGCAAGCTGTAAAAGTTTCTTTTTAACCTAGGGCTTGTTCATGGATTTTTTTTCCCACCAAGACCGTGCAAAGCGCAACTCGACAATACTCATTGGTCTTTTCATGCTCTCTGCAGTTTTAATTGCATTCTCAACAACTATTTCTATCGCTTACACAATCCCCTCTGCATTCGTAAAACCAAAATACCTCGAGCTCTACACAGGGGATTATCGACCTTTAAGCATCTCTCAAATCGAACCCCTCACAGTCGCCACCGTAAGCGCAGTTATCCTCATTGTCATTTTACTGATTTCATTTTTTAAATGGCTTTTTCTAAGAAAGGGTGGCGGAAAGCAAATTGCCGAACAACTTGGCGGGCGCCTCGTCTACCCGGGAAGTGAAGACCCTCAAGAAAGAATGCTTTTAAATATTGTCGAAGAAATGGCTCTCGCATCTGGCTGCCCAGTCCCCGAGGTCTATGTTTTGGATCACGAAATGTCAATCAATGCATTTGCCGCAGGAAATACCATTGACTCAGCGGTAATTGGCATAACTAAAGGGACTTTGGAAAGCCTTAACCGAGATCAAGTCCAGGGAATCATTGCCCATGAATTTAGTCATATCCTCTATGGAGATATGACCCTAAATATCCGTATGATTGGTGTACTCTTTGGTATCCTATTTATTAAAGAAACCGGAGAATTCATCCTACGTGCCACCCGCCATTCCCGTGACAACAAAGGAAAGGGAGGAGTTGCTCTCTTAGGTATGGCTTTCTTGATCATTGGCCTTCTTGGTTTTGTTCTTGGAAAGATCATTAAGTCAGCTATTTCTAGACAAA
>CAZBDM010000145.1:0-5998 GCA_964490675.1 uncultured Oligoflexales bacterium | reverse complement strand
GGGAATATCTTGCCGACGCCTCAGCCGTCCAGTTCACTCGTAATCCAGACGGTATTGCTGGAGCTTTAAGAGAAATTGGAGAATTTGGCTCAAGACTTAACTCTGAGTATGCGCCACAGTCGAGCCACATGTTTTTTGCAGATGGAGTGAAAAGCTTTTTCGCTGGTATTTTTGGTACACATCCTCCTTTAAAGGAACGCATTTCACGAATAGAGAGCCGAAGGCTTAAAGCTAGTTCAAAGTCTTCGGAGCTCTCCAGCCAAGAGGCTCTTGCTATCGGCTTCAATTCAGCAAATCGACTCTCTAAACGCTCTCCTATGCCGCCCTCTCCATTGATAAACGAAAGAGCAATCAGTCACTCTTCTTTATTTATCAAATCTCTACCAAGTGATCTTCAACATGCCATCAGAGAGCCATTTTCTTCAAGAGCTGTCATCTTCGCCATGTTCCTGTCGGATAACAAAGCACAAAGAGAAAATCAGTTGAGACTCATCGGCGAGCGAGTGGATTATACGCTCATCACCTTTACACGAAAGATCTTGGCACAACTATCGTCAATAGGACGACATCATTATATTCCGCTGATCGATCTTATGACTCCAGCCCTCAAGCAAATGTCTAAGGAACAGAAAGCTGCAATCTTCGAACTTACCAAAAAACTTATCACTTCTGACAGTAAAGTCGATTTTCTTGAATACACTTATCTGACTATTCTTAGACGCAGTCTTTTCGATAAATCAGTTGATCTACCTCGTAAAGAATTAAAAAAACTCCCGACACCTTTAGCCGCTGCAAAATTATTGTCTGCAATAACCCTTAACAGTCACGATAAAAAAGAGCACGCCGTCAGAGCTTATCAAAAAGCAGCACGAAGCCTTTCTTTTGCCAAGGACCTAGCCTCACCTATCGAGGTCAACGTGTTTGAATTTGATCGAAGTCTTCGTAGCCTCAATCGCCTTAGCTACAAGCACAAAAAGAAACTCATCGAAGCATGCGTCCAGGCAATTCAACATGATGGAAGAATTTTGGAAATCGAGAAAGCCTTCATCCGAGGCATCTCTGATGCGTTAGGCTGTCCGTCTTCGTTTTTCAGTGAAGAGAGACCTGAAGATCAAAACCACAAAGTTACTGGGTGATTTCAAAGAAGCTCTGCATATAACAGTAAACGCTATCCTCGCCCTCTTTGCCACTAAGCTCATTGACAAGCTCTTCTTTAAAAGCATTGATTTTTTGCTTTGTCTCCTCACAGGAGCTCTTTGGTATTGCAACGAACGAGCAGCCAAATAGCTTCTCATCCATTGGCTTGGCGACAAGTGATCTAATTGCTCTCTCTAGCATTTGACGGTGAAAGCTCTCAAAATGAGTGGAGGAGCCCTCGTAAAAATCCGATTGTTTGGCTTCGGATTTAACGGTCCACTTATCCAACTCTTTTTCGACCAAGCCTTTTTCTTGCAGCCTCTCAAGTGCTGACTCGGCTTGTAAGGAAGTGATTTCCAATCGACTTTTAATAAAATCAACGTCAAGCCGACCTTGGTTGAGCTTAGCAAGCTCTAGAATGGCCAGGTGATACCAATCCGAAATGAGGGAGAAGTGATCGAGAGAAAAACGCTCTTCAACCTTCGATTCTTTTTTAAGAGCAAGTCTCTTTTGCGCCTGATCGCGGACCTTCGCGTGGGGGCTGTGAAGCGAGACCAAATCGACAAAGTATTCTTTTTCTGTCTCGGATAGTCCTAGGTTATCGGCAATTTTGATTGCACTCGCCTGCGAGAGATTGTGTCGACCGTGAAACACTTCGGACAAAGTCGAGGGAGCTACATGAAGATCCCTGGCAAAAGCCCTCAACGAGTATTGAGGATTACAACGACTTCTTTGTAAAAACTGGTCTTTGAGTATTTTTTGATAATTCATCTACACTCTTCTGCTATTAGCCATGTCAAATTTGACGCTAATCTCGCAGGAGTTTCACGGCATGTCAATACAACCACACATGCTTTCTGTTCGGATTTTATGCGGACAGTCTATCCTTACTGCTTAACGGGACTCATAGGCTTTTGTAATAACTCATTTACCTCTTTCACAATAACCCCGATCGGAGTTTTTATATCGTATGTAGCAGCTATTTCACCTTTTTGGTTTACCAAAGTAAAAAATTCAGAGTGTGCGTATAAGTATTTAAGGTCAGAGTCAGTCTTTCTTTCCTCGTATTCAAAACCATAACGATAAGCAATTTCAGCAATCTCTTTTTCTGTTCCGGTTAAACCAATGAACGACTTATCGAAGAAGCCAACATACTCTTTCATTTTTTCAGGCGTATCTCTCTTTGGGTCTATAGAAATAAAGATAAACTCTACTTTATCCTTGTTTTCAGCGAGTTTTCTTTTGATGGATTTGAGGATTGAAAGTGTCATCGGACAGACATCTGGACACGATGTAAATCCAAAAGAAACAAAAACGGGTTTACCCTTGAGTGAGCTAAGTGAAAATTTTTTGTTGTCTTTATCAGTCAGCGTAAAGTCGCCACCATATGTAGATTCTTTCGCAAAGCCAAATTGCGCCATAAGGGCAAGACTGAAAGCAATTGATATGATTTTTGTTTTGAGAATCAGTTTCATCATAGCTCAACCCTTTTTTAAGTTCGTTGAATATATCGACTTTTTATGAATAAAAGTTGAGATCTTTAACCACCGACATTACTAAGCATCTGATATTATTTGATAAACTCAGGGATTGACGCTATTCCATTACGAAAAACATTTACGAACAATTTTTCCAGTAAACCTTAAAGGTGTTGGTCTGAATTGAGGATTAAAAGATCACATTTTGTTTAATCGCTTCGACAATAATCTTGCTCGCTCGCGTCACCTGGAAGTCTTTTCTGTAGATCAAACAGATGCGGTCTTTATAGGTCGGCATACTTTTTCCGATCGGTTTTAGCTTTTTAGCTTGATGAATCAAAGCAACTCGACTTGGAATGACCCCGATTCCGGCGCCACCAGCGGTCATTGCTGAAATGACTTCAAGACTGGATGAATCGATCAATCGATGAAAGTGAATCTTACGCTTTTTGAGCTGCTTTATGATGGTCTGGACCTGTATTAACTTAGGATCACATACCAGTACCTTATTCTCACTCGTTAAGCTTTGTACTTCGCTTGGCTTTGAACTCGTCCAAAGTTGGACAAGATCTTTACAAAGCTCTTTCACCACTAAATCAGGATGTAGAACTGGATTAACGACAATACCAATATCAACTTTGTAATCGATGACCGCATCGGTGATGAGCCTCGACAATTGATGATTAAGCTTGATATGGAGACCTGGATACTTGTTCATCAACTCAGGCAAAAGTTTCGGTAAAGCATAAAGAGCGACAGATGAGTGACAGCCGATCACGTAGTGCCCACTGACATCGTTATGACTTGCGCTGATTTCACCAAGGATACCTTGCCACTCATGCAAAATCGCACGCCCCTTTTTGTGGAATTGCAACCCAGCTTTGGTAGGCTGAATTCCATTTTTATTTCTAATTAAAAGCTTTGTTCTAAGCGTGTCCTCCAGGCGTTTGATCGCTAAGCTTAAGCTAGGTTGAGTAATGCCTATTCTCTCAGATGCACGCGAAATACTGGCAGCTTCGACTGTCTCAACGAAATAATAGATATCCTGGAAGTTAGGCAACATTGTTTATACCAATGACTAAAATAGATTTATAATTGTGCTATATATGGGAATCCATTGAAAAGAACAATGAGATACACAGTTACCCAAATATTTAACACTTTTTTGAAAGGTTAGAAAAACTTTGGCGCCAAAGACTTCGCCCCTAAAATCAGAAATCTAATATGAGACTTTGCCAATGGCCGACAGGTTAAGATTTTTTTGAGAAAAACCCACGAATCGGTGCTCGGTTTTGTATGGCCATGAGGACCGCCCATCCACTCATTACGAGCGTATTCGCCGGTGACGAACATAGAAAAGTCTTCTGCAAAACAATCTCAAGCTCTCAATGGAATGCCAGTATGAAGCGACAACGTAGTCGATCGAGATACCTGTAACCATTTATATTTATTAATATCAAACCTTTAAAGAATGTGAGCGATTTCATTTGTCGTCGAACCAAATAACCAAAGTCCTGACAAAATTTACACCCCCCAAAAAAAATGTGCTAAAAAGAAAGTTCCCCTTTTGGGGTCCTACTCTTCTTTTACACCTTTACGGGGGCGTCCTGGTTTCGACAGGTGTGGTAGATGAGTCTAGGAGCATGTCCGGGGTGGTGACGTGACCCGGTTATAAATGCGTTTCATTTTGATTAATCGGCAACGATAATCAACTTGCTCTAGCTGCTTAATAACCAGCTAAGCCGGTGCACTTAAGATCGCTGGTGTCTTTTGGAATCCGTCATTTAGCCAGCTTGGTGTAATGCTTTTACGTCTGGAGAGTATTGCATGACGATAATCAGGCTGCGGCTAAGTTAGCCTGTCTGTGGGCGGACTTTGCAAGAGGATAAATCACAAGACTAAGCATGTAGCGCCTATTCCATCCTACATTTGGACGCGGGTTCAATTCCCGCCGCCTCCACCATTGGGGAACCCCTAGAGTTTCGATCAGAACATCAAACGGTTTTTGGAAATGAAATTCTAGGGTTCCACCTGTCAAAGTGAGTTTCGATAACACTAATTTGACCAACTCGATTTTTTCCAGCGGTTCACCATCCAACAACATGAAATCATGAAGCTTTGTGAAGGTTTCGATGACCCAACGCCCTTTCTCAAAGGTTTGTCGATCTGCCTTTAGGTGCGCGTTCATCTCCATCTCGATATCGTCAAGGTGCCGCCTTCGTAGCTCTAACACTTGATGATACTCGTCCTCGGATAATTTCCCCTGTCTGTGCAACCCAAGCGCATCGTTGATCTTACGTTTTAAAAGTAGCCGCTTTTCAGCCAGCAGACCCATTTCCTTTTGATTATATAGATCGAGGTCAAACAAGCGCGACTCCATTGTCTGGAGAAATGCGTCCGTCGCCTTGGGTGTCATTTTTTTAAATGGTTCAAAGGCGCTCAGTATCAGTGTCATTAATTTATCTTGTGAGGTGTTTATTCGCCTCTCAGCGCACTTACGATTGGCGCAATGATAGTAAATATAAGTGCGGCCTTTGGTGTTTTTTGTTTCACCTGTAATTGCATGACCACATTTACCGCAACTCATGAGCCCCATAAGGGGTTTATTTGAAACTGTTTGCTTACGAAAGGATTGACTTGATCGTATTCCGCGGATTTTTTGGCATTGGTCCCACAACTTTTTTTCGATTAGGGGCTCGTGAACACCAAGACCAAGATCTTTACCTTTCACGATAAGGCGGCCAAAATAGAACGGGTTACTTATTAAGCCCTCTATCACTCGTTTGGAGTAGGATTTGTCAGGGACTGCATCAGTTAAAATCTTTGCAAGACGCTCAAAGCCGTAATTACCTGTCGAATATTTCTCAAAAATGTCCACGACAACTGGGCCAATTTCCTTATCAATAACTACCTCAGACCTCCGTGTTTCAGGGTTCCTGAAGTTTCTGTAACCAACCGGAGCCTTGCTGTTCCAGAACCCCTGGTCAGACCGCTGGCGCAATCCTTTGTTGATTTCTGACTTCAAATTATCAATGTAGTACTTCCCCAGAACCACTCCGAGGTAGAATCTGAGTTTTTCAGAAGGCTCAGAATCCTTATCAACAATCAAGTTATCACGAGTGAAGTGGAACCTGACGCCACTTTCAATTAGATCTTCGATCTTAACAGCTGACTGCAACCCCCGACACGCTCTGTCGATTTTGTCGAACACAACCTCTTTGATGTCATGTTTTTTTACGTAATCAATCATTGCGAAGAAATGTTTTCTGTCGAGTTCCTTTGATGCGGACTCATCAACCGACCATGACTTAACGATTTTAAGACCGTTTTTCTTTGCATATTGGTTAGCTAAGATATGCTGTGCATCTAACGAGAAGCCCTCT
>CAZBDM010000144.1:4432-9084 GCA_964490675.1 uncultured Oligoflexales bacterium | reverse complement strand
GGCCCTCACCCGCTTCAGAGCCTGAAACACAAGCTATGATGGATCTCATCGAGCAAATTCAACCAGTCTTTGACATCTCTTATCACTCCTACAGTGAGCTTGTTCTCTATCCTTTTGGCTGTGAAGGAATGCGTACACCAGCCGATTCAATGGTGGAAGCCATCGGTAAAGAGCTTGCAAGACAATTACCGAAAGATCATGCTTCAGGAACCTACGATCCAGGCACGCCCTGGGAACTTCTCTACAATGCCGACGGTGGCGACATAGACTGGATGTATCATGAGCACCAAGTTATTCCCTACGTGATCGAAGTGAATGCTCGTCAGGAAGGCTTTCAGCCATCTTATAGCGAGTGGCGTGACAAAACCGTTTTAAAACAGCGAGCAGGTTGGCAGTTTTTACTTGATCGTTTGCATGCAAGTGCTATCCGCGGTATCGCTACAAATGATAAGGGTCAAAGCCTTTCAGGTGTCGATGTAGTCGTCAAAGATCTAAGTGATAAGGAAACATTTTATCATGCGAAATCCAAAAAAGATGGAAGCTATCACATCGTTCTTGAGCCTGGAATGTATCAAGTAAAAGTTGGCAGTGAAGAGGCTAAAGAGGTCCTCGTCGGTCAGAGCATTCATTACATGCGGTAACGACGCCTTCGATCCATTAAGATCTCGACAATGCTCCCCTCGCTCATTTTCGTCGATTGAGTAAGGGGTGCATTTCAAGTTTCAAGTTTGCCGTTTTAACGATTGAATGACGTTGTTCACCGCCTTTTCTAGCGCTATTTTAGACGCTTATGAAAACAATTCTTTCGCGTCTCCCAAACTTGATTAATCAAAGAATGTTTGCGCAGTAGATCCTCCGCATAAAGTTTCCAAAAACATAGAACTTCGCTTCAAAGAAACACGAATAAACCTTGCGAGAAATATGTTAGCGACAATTGCTAAACTTGCATTCAAGATTTGCGACGTTGTTTGGAATTCCCCAAAAAATTTGGACACCATTTAACAAGCGTACGTCTGCAATTCTCTAAACTGCATGGGGCTCATGTAGTCTAGCGATGAATGTTTTCTTTTCCTGTTGTACCACACCTCAATGTAATCGAATACTATCGCTCTCAGCTCTGCCTCGGTAGAATAACTTTCCCTGTATAACCGCTCTTTCTTGAAGCTGCTAAACCAAGATTCTACGTAAGAATTATCATAGCAATTCCCACGTCGAGACATGCTAGGAAGCACACCGTTTGACTCACAATAGTTCCGGTAGGCTTCGCTGGCGTATTGAGAGCCTCTGTCAGAGTGAAAAATGACCTCGGCATCAGGTCCTACTTTTGCCATAGCAGCAGAGAGAGCATCTAATACAAGCTTCGTATGCAGGCTACGCTGCATCGACCATCCCACCACTTCTCTGGTAAAGAGATCAATCACCACTGCCAAATACAGAAAGGTGGAGCCTAATCTAAGATAGGTGATGTCACCCGCTAAAACTTCACCTGGAGCTGTTGGTAAAGTGTTGTGGTCTTCTACTTTCAGGAGCCTGTCGGCAATAGGGTCTCCGTGGTTGGAATCTGTCGTTTGTACGCGAAACCTCTTCTTGAACCTCGCATCCAAACCGATTTCACGCATGTATTTGGCAACAGTGTTTTCGCTTACGCAATAACCTTTTTCCTTAAGCTCTTCAGTCATCCTGGGAGATCCATAAGTTTCCTTGCTATATTCAAAGATCTCTTTAATAGCAGCACATATCGTCTGTTTGTTAACAAATCTTACGGGCAATCTATCGTCTTTCCAATAGTAATACCCACTGCGGCTTACACCAAAATGCAGGCATAAGAAATTTAGCGGAATGTGAGGCTTCCCAGCTCGGATAGCGTCAATCACCGCGAACGCTCCATTTCTTTGCTGGAGAATATTGCCGTGCTTTTTTTTAGAATATCGTTGATCTCATTGACGTAGCCTAGCTCCTTTCTGAGCCTTTGATTTTCCTTTTCTAGATCCTGATAACTGGGCTTTCCATCGGGTTTTTTGTCCTTCTCGGTAGCCTTCCGCTTCCAAGCATTCAACGTTGCTGGAGCAACCCCCAGTTCTTTGCTCGTTTTGGTAATCCCAATTTCCTCACACTTAACAAGGGCTTGAGCCTTGAATTCTTGGCTGTAGGTAGGTCTCTTTTTGTTCTTCTTGGTCACGGCCATACTCCTCTATAATGGGGTTAAGCCGCTTGATTAAATTTGTCCAGTACTTTTGGGGAGGTCCAGTTAGCGGACTCGTGATATCCTGAGGATGATCTTAGGAATACCTTAACAAGATTAATTGTTTCTTACATTAGACTTCCGAACGACCCAATAAATACAGATAGGTAGATAGATAATTGGATAAAATCCCTAAAGCTTTTCTGTTTTATTTCCGAAATCTCAACTGATTTTGCATTTGTCTATGGGATTTTTAAATGCTGTTGTTTCATCACACCTTAGTCTTGTTTGTTTTTGTTTTGCTTTTAGCGGCCTGTAAAACGAATTCTTCCGACAATCGACAGTCTGATTTACTAACTGGGGCAGGCGATGAGCTTGCAGAATATAAAACTATTAAAGTTGGAAAATCTGAAAAAGCTTTTTATTTAATCGACCGTGGTTACCAACTCAAATATGAAACAAAAGCAAGGCTTGATGCTTTTGAAACTGACGTTTATCTGGCGACATCTGTTGAGATGAATGTCAACGATCCGGATCCAGAGGTTAAATCAATTGCACCTTTTAATGTTGATTGTAAGTTACAGCGGCAAGGCGATTCTGAATTTGATCTCCAGCAAGGATTTAGAATTGACAGTTTATCTGAAGAGATCCGTCAAGTTACTTTCTCGGTTGTAGAAGCTCAAGGGAATCAGACAAGCTTGATTATAAGTCAATCTCCAGGTCAAAGGGCCATAGATCTCCGTTCAGTAGCTAAGCTTTTTTCATTAAGAGATCTTGAAAACGCATGTGCTCTAACTTTTAAGGGACTCTCTCAAAAACGCCCTCCCATTGGCGGTCATTCTTTCGATCCAGGTGAGGACATACGACAGTTCATTGATGGTATAGATGAATCAGAGGCACTCGTTAGAGATCTAATCAACGCTACCGAAGGAAAAACTATACTTATTGAAACGACAAAGCAGTTCGAAGGGCGCAAGCAATCTTTTAGCCGTGTTCACTATGGCTCGAGAAAAGTTAACAGTACATATAAATTTCGTTCTCAATATTGGTGTTGGGCGAAGTTTCAAGGACCGAACGGCTCCCGGGAAATTGTCAGCTTTGCAGAAAGAACGTTGTTTTCAATTTCGAAAATAACAGCAAACCGAGGAGGGGCAAATCTGGCCATAGATTTAACTGCAACAATGACAACTGAAGAAGGTGCTAAATATCATGGGGTTTTTCGATTGAAATGGGGTAATCAACCTTTCCTCGATAAAAAATTAACTATTGATTTACTAGAAGAATTCTGTGCATTCGACTTTCTTGGCACTGAGGTTGGTGTGTCCCAATAGGTTTATTTATGCTCGAAAAAAAGAAATCTGAGCACTATTTATCGATGCTTGTGTGTTCGGTTTGGTTTTGTTTCCGAACGTTCGGATTTGCCTTAAAGCCGATCAAAAATCAACCTCGATCATTCCGAACTGATTGACTTAGCAGTGAGCAGATTGTAATCACTTGTCGTCGAAGAATAGTTTTCCTCACTCTAGGAACGCTTCATTGCCTTAACCATAAAAGCGTTGTCCGTGAACCACTTTTGCTGCACAACAGCGGCCTTTGGATTGCCGTTAGCTTTTTAATCTCTGTCACATTTATCAACCTGTAGAAAGTAGATCGGCTTTAGTTATGCAAAGAGAATTTTTGTTGTTACTTCTTATCATGTCACTTCCTCTAGCGTGCTCTTCGCCTGAAGGATCAGATGGAGACCAAAGTGAGTTAAGTCATTACGTCGCGGGTGACGACGACTTGGATACAAAAATTGCTGGTTGGGCAGATAACCTTTGGCTGCGCACTGAAGGTATGACTCAACAAGAAGCTTACGAGAAAGTTGAGGACGACCTGAGGTTTGTGAAGTTTTTTAAGTCTAACGGTTTCATGTATGCCGTTCTTACTACGTCCGTCGATGCTGAACCTTACCATCCAACAAACAAGCTGCTTGGCAAAGTCACTTGGTCTGTCAGTGCAAAGAAGAATCAAAGTACACGTGATTTGACCTGGAGAAGGGATGAAAACGGTAGGTCTCTCTATAATATTCGCTACGCTCAGTGGAAAAGTAATGGCACAAAAAGTTTAGGGATTCGAAATTTTATGCCTTTTTTTGGTCATTTCGCTATCCACGCTCCAAAATACGCAAAAGGAAGTCTGCAGGCAGATGGGCGAGCGACAACTGCGGGAACGGGTTGTATTCGTTTGACCTACAAAAATCAGTCTTACTATGGAGTCGATTATCTATACAGTCTCGCTCGTCAGTACATGGACACCTACTTTGACGGCCGCATGTTTTATGAACAAGGGGGAAGGGAAGGCCAATACGGACTACCCATTGTCCTGGATGTCACTCCTTTTGCCAATACGAATGCGTTGGTTGATCACGGTGATATTCCTGACGCGATCAAAGCAAACTGACGAATAAGCTATAAAGAGTCGATTGTGA
>CAZBDM010000144.1:0-4422 GCA_964490675.1 uncultured Oligoflexales bacterium | reverse complement strand
CTGCTCATTGACCTTATGTAAACGGCGTCGGCCGATCTCGTGACGCCTTTCACTTAGATGTTTTGCGCACTCGACTAAAGAGAGCGCATAGCGATTAAGGGACGAGTTTCAGTTGATGACCTGCTTAAGGCTATTTAAAAAAAAGATGCTGCCAACCGACCTGAGCCATCGCGTCCTTCTGAAAATTTGGCCATTCTTCCTTCATGGTGAATCTGATTGACATGAGAATATTTCATCTGCGATTGATTGACCGAGCGTGCTAACAATTTTTTGATAAATATAAGCTATACTTACCAGAGCTGATCCGTACCTAAACCTTATTGTTTTTTCGCCAGCTTGTTGCGTATGCACTGTTGGTAAAAATTCACCTTCTAATCTTACCGAGTTTATTGCGACTAAATTGCCTTGAGTGTTAAACACACCGCCACACACTCATTCCGACGAAAACAGCTGAAGTACTTGCTAGATATCTTCCTGCGATAAAAACACTGTCCAACAAAGGCGCCTCGAGTCCTGTGTGTGGGGCCGCGTCATTAAGTAAATGAAAGCTGCGAAAGATGTTTCCTGTCGAGACAAATTTATTCATAAACACATCGGTTTTTTGTTTGGGTGACATGTTTGCTATGACTACATCCCGCTCAGATTTAGGAAGCTTTTCAAGATCTAATGCCTTCTGCGTCTTCAAGTTAGGATAACCGACCTGCCAAACTCTTTGCCCAGCAGCCACAAAATTACGGTCGATGGGAGCACACTTATGCCCCTCGAGTCGTTTATCGAACTTGACAATGACGAAATCTTCTAACTTGGCTGCGTATCGTTGCCGAAGTCCTGGGGAATGATGGATCTCGGGAAACGCTCCCGGGTATCCACTTCCTAAAAGAATAACCTCGACTTGATCACTTTCTAAATCCTCTAAAAACGTCTGAGGTAAAAATTTTGTCGTTGAGACTTCCTCTTTCGCAAGTGCTCTAATGGCGGCGAGGACGCCATCATCCTCAGTGACATGGTCGATTTCAAATGGATAATCGGGCAAACAATGCAGAGCAGAAACCGCGTATCCACTATCAGAAACGAATGTGCCGGAACAAGGTAATATATCTAGCTTAAAAACCGAAGAAAGGCGATCTTCGTAAAGTTTCTGAGGGCTTGATGGAACGGCTAAACCAACTGCTTCATGGTCCAAAACTCCTACCGACTTAATGACTTCTTGTTGAGTGATTGGGGTAGCAGCGTCGTTTTGATCGATGTCTGAGGGACTGCTGTCAGCGATCGCTCGACAACTGACTAACAGAATAGAAATGATGATATGAGAAACTGCTGACATGTTCGATACTCCATGTTTTTTCACTAAAGAGGATGCAAAGCCAAAAATAACACAGCATCTATCACCTTAAAGGGAGGAGAAATGATTCTTCTCGTTTACAATAATGATACAAAAAAGTTAACTGAAATCCTTCGGTGATGGCAGGCAAATACTAAACGTGTCGGAACGAGAAAATCTCAACCAAGACGTCTTGGCTTATTTTTCGGTGATCAAATTTAGATAAACAATGTTGCGATCAGAGTCACCAAAAGAGGATCGGTCATTGACTCGTTTTCCATTTCGTGTCCAGACAAACTTGTAAGAAGTTGTATCAATGTTTAAGCGATCCGCTTCACCATGAGCAAGGTTTCCTGTTAATGTTCGCAACCAATAGTCTTGCCTGAGTAAGGTCGGTGATCGGTACTTTTCGAAAAACATACCATCCATTAAAAAATCGATAGTGCCGTTCCAATCATAGGATAGCTCTTCAGCGATTTCTTCAGGGTCGCCCATTTGAAACTCTTCATGATACATGGCGTGGATAGGCAGGTGGATTGTAAGAGGCTCAGAGCTTAGTTGAAAATGATGATATATAGCGTGACCGACCGCATTTCCAAGGCATCCCAGACTTGGATTCTGTGCAAAAAAACCTCCGATAACAGTAACCTCATTAGTCAAAATTTTAAGATCGTGTTCACCACCATAAGAACTAACGGCTCCATCTGGGTGGCTTTCAGTGAGGTACCATCCATCGCTTTTAAACCTCTGATCCGTCATTCCTGGATTTTCTCTTATCAAATAGTAAACAGGAAGACCTTGCTGCATGAACCGTCTGACGTACTTATCCATTTCCTCCTTTTGCTTTAATTCGCGATCGAAATAAACCTGGGCATGCACCACTATCAATGGGTGGAGCAAAACTTGTGTGGGAAAGGGTTTTCGGGTGATATTACGATCAATATATTGTTCAACCAGAGCTTCCCTGGCTTGCAAATTAAACGACCAAAAAAGGATGAACAGGATCATACATCTCATAACCGAGTAACCTCTCTTTGCGCCATAATCATCAAGGCAAGGAATACAACTTTGAATTGATAACTGCGACTCACCTTGTAAAACCGCAAGCGGTGATCAAGCAACTTAGATCGCACTGCTACGTTTGACAAACAATCAATCGTTGCAAAAACATCCCTTGATAAATAGGTCGTTTTTCACTTGCTAGATCGTCATCAATCAAGTGGCAGTCAAGCTTTTACATTGTCGAAAAGGCTTCAAACTGCCAATGGTGAGAACCGCTTATGACCAAGATTTATTGGCAGTCACCTGGATATAAACCAGCTGTTGCTCGCTTTGCTTTCGTGCCGTCCTTAAGGACAGCCTCAATGTACAGATAGCTCTGAGAAAGATCTGTTAGAAAGGCGATTCTAAGCCAATCGATTGACGCAAGGTCCATTTCACTTTTTAAAAAGAGCGAAGCTTCCTCGCTCAACTTCGCTTTTTCGAACCAGTCACTGACGAAAAAGTTAATCTCAGATTCTTGTTCTTTCCCTGTGAAAGTTCCATCGACAGTATAAAAGTCGGGCATCTCACCAACGATCATCTCCGTAGTCGGCATAAAAGTGGCCTCAAAAGGCATGTCAAAATCTATAGGTTTAGACTCAGCTGCAAATTGCTCAGTTTTTTCATCAAAAGCACAATTCATTGAGAAATCTTGAGCAGGTTTGTCAGCTGCATAGATTTCAGTTTGTGTGGTTATCGATAGGCTAAAACCAAAGCACATTAACGTTGTCGTGACCTTTGAAAGTTTCATGATTTTCTCCTCTTTCCCTAACAGATTCTTTAAATGAAACGCTAGCTTCTCAATAAAACTTGTAAAATGAACAAACCAAAAGCATGCCTAGCCTTTCTTGGTATCGATTGATGAGACGACAGCCATAGATTGTTGATCGTATTGGTGTTACAAGGGGTGTGATACCTTCATCATTCAGTCCTTGTCAACTAATACCGGTGATTTTTAAAGAGTCATGCAGTGAAGGGAAAACCTTGTTGGATATTAAGACGACTGTTAAAATAATAAGCTACGACAGCAATTTCTTTCAATCTTTCTAGTCTGTTAAATTTAGTTTTTTATGAGTTATAAATGCTTAAAGTCTCTTTCCTATTTCAAATAAGAAGTGTCGGTTTCATTTGCTTGATTCTTCAGACCTTCACTATCGAAGCCAGACCGCTTACCGAGAAAGAGCTTCTTAAAAAACAATGTCAGGTGGCTCTTGCTCTATTTGAACGCTATCCACCTGATCAATTTGTCATACTAGGTTTAGGTCGGACAGTTGGAGTGACTTTGCGCTGCCTGCAGGCAATGCATGGTGCGGGCTCAAAAGATCACGTATGGGAGGTAAATATTAAAAATTTGAGGAACTACAGAAACTTACAAGCTGATCACTTAAAGAGGCTATTCAAACGTATTGCTCCACCTCTAAGTATGCTTGGTGATAGAAAAATAGTTGTTTTTCGCTACCTTTTGGAAGGTCATACCATATATCCTTTCATTTTTGATTTTCTTGGGTACTTAAAGTCGCAGGGATACAACAAGAGATTGCACGCTTATTACGTAAGCTCTGTAGGTATCAAATCAAGATACCGTCCTTCGGCTTATCCGCACGCAGATACGGCTGATTACCAAATTGATTTTGAGAGGGTCGAACCTCAGCTATCATCAAGGTTTCGATTTGAGCTATTCAGTTCGTCAGAAGCAGATTTTTTTGTCAGTCGTGGGACATATCTACCTTCAACGATTTCGCAAATGGTCGACGAGAATTTTTCGAGGCAGCAAAATCCAGCGGCGATTTCAATAGACTCTCGTCTAGTCGCAAAGATGCGCTCTGGTCTTGGGCTTGGCGATTGTCTTCAGAGTCTTTTTCAAGGTATTATCAATTGGTAATACGGGGGTGACGATTTCGCAGCGATCATTAATCCCGATGATTTTCCTTTCTGTCATAACCGCCTTCAGGATGATTATAAATTCACTCCGAGGTAAGGGGGAGCGTTGCGTTGTTTGTTGATCTAACATTTTGAAAAAGGTTTTGCCAAAATTCTGATGCTCATTTTATCTAAGCACC
>CAZBDM010000143.1:2401-9109 GCA_964490675.1 uncultured Oligoflexales bacterium | reverse complement strand
GACAGCTTGCTTATCGGGAGAATGACCGGCTATATCTTCGCATTTTTGCGCCGCAAAAGCTTGTTCGGTGCAGAGCAAGATTGCTGAAAAAATTGTGATGATATGATGGGACTTTTTAAACATATCGATTTTAGTTTGGTTTGATGGATCTTCGTTCAGAAATCATACAAAACCCTGAAGAACTGATCTTCCACTGCTTGGATACAACGTCATTTCTTTTGCTCCATTGGTAAGAGGCTGGATCAACCCAAGCAACAAGGTCTTCGGTTGAATACTCTTTTTCGCAGTAATCATAAAACGCGCGATGGGCATGAAAGGCATTGTTTTTTAAATCATGATCTTCTCCGTGAGCTGAATCATAAAGCAGTTCGATGAAGTACCTTTGTCCGTCTTCAAGTTCTTCTTCTGCAGGTTTTTCTACTTCAAACCCTTCGACCCTATGGGACATGACTTGTACTTCTCTTTGGTGACTCAATTTTTTCACGAAAGCACAGTCTCCCATAGCAAATGCTCTTTTTCCAATTACTTTTGTTGCGTATGAATGATCTTTGATGAATGCATCGACGTTTTCATTCGAGAATTCTCTTTGACAGTAATCATAGAGTTTCCGGCGTAATTGAAAAAATATCATTGGAGATGGTTTTCCCGGAAATGTCTTAGACTGAATCAAAGAAATATGATGGGACGTTTTCGGCTGAAAGTCTTCGACAATACACATACCGACAATGAGCGACATCTTAAGTCCGTAATCGAAGTAATAGTCTTTTGAATTATTTTCGATATTGAAGTAGATCGTCCCTCCAAAGGTATTTTCACACTTTTCTTCAAGTGGTGCGCGCATGATTTGGCGATCGCTATCACTGATGTCTGAATAAAGTTTATAAAAGTGTCCGTAATCATAACGGCTGACAAAATCAAATAGCATGATTGTAGTGGTCTCGTTTTCTTCGTCCTGTTCGCTCGTCGGTGCTTGTTCGACAGAGGAGGGAGGAATGTCAAAGGTCAACTCATTCAACGGTGTTTCAGCAGGCCTATTTGCGTACGGATGATTTTGTCTTTCAGACAAGCTGCCAGCGTTAACAGAGTGAGCTGTCTGTTTTTGTCCGCTTGCTGCTTGCTCTGATGAAGGAGGATCATGTTCGTCTCCCGTCTGCGGCTCAGGCCCAGTGACGGTTGGTGATTGATCACTGGTGTTTTGGTCAGGGGCAACGTGTTGGGAAGCTCTTGATTGACCTATGTCAGATTTTTCTTCTGGGACATGGATGTTTTCAACCGGTTGCTCGATAGGAAGTTCTTCGCCGTCTTGATGGCGATCGATGGATACTTTAGGTTTTGGTTTGGAAGGCTCTACTGGATCGCAAGCGATCGTCAGAAGAAGCGTAATTCCTAGTTTTAAGCGCACTGGTTTGCCTTTTCGGGCTCGTTTATTGGAAACGAAATTGCGAGACACTTTTGCGTGGATATGCCCAAATCGGGAGGATTGTATAATATTTAAACACGACGATCAACTCGCTCTAAGGAAATTTTCTGTAAAGACTATGAGGCGTTTTTTAGTGCCAGTTCAGCCATCATGGCAATCCAAAAGAGTCAAAAGATTCAAAGATTTGGCTGTATAATAGCCTGACGTCTTCGGCCGACTCGCCATCACGAAATCCATAGAAATCGACAATCGTGACTCCCCTTCTATAAACCGTCGTCACGGTAAAACCAAAGGAGCGTTCATGAAAGTTAAAGATCTTATCTCCGCCAAATTCACCTGGGCGTCGATCTGGGGTCGTTTTTTGGTTTGGTTTCATCAGGCGGGCACCGCCTCCACCAGAAGTGAAAAGTTCGTAGTCTTGACCGGTGATGTGAGATAATTCGTGGACATGACCAGCATAGATATTATTGATCTTTGCTGCCCTTACGAAAGGAGCGATCGCTTCAAACACCGAAGAGTTTGTACCGTTTTGACAAGGATTTGGAAGTTTGCCGCATACAAAAGGTGGGTGATGCATCATCAAAATATTTAGACGCGCAGCATTTTCGGGATAGTCTTCTGTAAAGTACGAGAGCATAGCAGACATTTGTTGTTGGTGCTTGTCGGCAAGGAAACGATCTTCACTGTCATAGTAGTTTGAATTGATTCCTCCTATGCGCAGATAAGAAGGCAAATGAGGAATTCCCCAATGACCATCAATCATCACGTACTGGTCGGAAAGATGGTTGAAATCAATGGTAGCCTGGAGGCCTTCAATTCTTCTCACGTGATCTGCTTCGTGGTTACCGACCCAGACATAAAGCGGGATAGACTCTCCTAAATAGTGTGGATAAATATCGAGAAATGACTGTCTAAACTCCTCTGGAGTGTGTCTAAAAGTGGTTCTGATGTGGCTCTTTGCAGGTGGATCGTAGAGAATATCGCCGACAAAGGCAACAAAGTCGAACTGTTGATCTACATAGCGATAACTGTCCATTACGATGCGCATGGCGCGCGCGACTTCTACTTGATTATGTTTGGTTTTACGCAGGGCATAACCCGAGTCGCCCAGAGTAAGAAAGCGCACGTGGTCGGCGTCTCTTAGATCAGGAATCCGCTCGTATTTAGCCTCGAAAGGGGTGCTGGCATATTGTTGTCGCAAGTAGGCAAGCGATGTCGGATCTCTTCTAGTTGGCATGTACTTAGCAATATCCTTTCTATCGCTGATCGGTTTTGGAGGTGGACCGTGAACAATGCTGCGACCAGAGCGAAGGTTGGCAAAGGGCAGATGGGGAACAAGTAAGAGTTGCTCACAAAAGCTGGAAGTAGCCCATGTGTTGCCAGAGATGCAAAAAACAATGCAAACGATTAAAATGTGCAGAAGGCGTGTCATGCCGACTCACTGGTTCAATGGTTTTTTAAATTAACCTCCGGTTCTACCTCAGAGATTAAATTAATCCAAGCAATTATTGATGAAGTCAGCTTAAGCTTTCTATAACAGAGCAGAAAGATCTTTTCTGAAGCGTTAAATGGGGGTGTTTTTGGGAGCCTCGTTCGCCATGAATGACGTTGTCGGTGCGTGTGACGTTCGAAGGATCTGCGATGTTGAAAAGAGATAGCTGGATGCCTTGGAAGAGCGCGAAACCATTTTGCTCTTCGGCTTCAAAGCAGACACCTATCATCTTCTCGCCTTCTACTGGGTGCAGGTACAGGGAGAATCCAGGGATCTTAAGTTTGCCGACCATCTTTGCTTCAAGAGGGTTGGACATATCAATTGAATAGAGCGGGTCGGTCTTTTTGAATGTGACGATGTAAGCGTGGCTATTGAGGTATCTCACAGACCTGATGTCCTCGCCGGGCTCGCCAAAGTTATTAAGGGCCTTGGCAAGTTTTAACTCTTCGCCGTCTTGTTGTAAGACCCAAAGGTGGTTGCGTCCACGGGTTTCTCCTTGAGCTCGGTTCCAGGGATCGCCTGAGTTAGCAAACTCTGCTGGATTAAGCTGGCCATTTTCGTCGATCGGCAGTGGCATCCATGTGGAAAGTCAGACTCATCAACACCCTCTTCTTGGATATTAGTGAAGGTCTCTTCGTCAGCTGCGGCATCGCCCGAGGCTTCTGCGTTGGCACTTCCAGACATATCCGCGGAGTCATGCTGAACAGGTGCCACTGAGCTTTTCGCTGCACTATTTGAAGAGCTAAAGCGGCGGCTTTGGTAGTAAAGTTGTCTTTCGTATTCGTTGAGAGCCTTCTCCGATTCTTGCTCATAGACAATCGTCTGAATCTCACTGCAACTCTCATAGGTGTCGATACTGAGATTAAATCCTAGATCGGTAACACTTGCGCTTGTGATGGTTTTTGTGGATGTCTTTTCTTTATTGCTGGTGCCGATTTTACCGTCTTTTACCTGGTTTAAAAATCCACAGCCAGTCATAAAAATAAGTAAAAATAAATAGCCATGTTTCATCATCATTCCTCAGTAAGAGTTTCCTTGTTTCTTTAACGCTTTTCGGTAGGGCTTAATGGAATACGGAGGCTCTATGGCCTATTTCCGTATTCCCTTGTATACAGGTTTAAACTGCTCATTTTTTTAAAAATTAGGTGGTACTCTCTCTGCTATCTCTAGCTATCCACTTGCTTGTTTGACCTTCAATAAATTAAAAAAATTCGGGGCATTAGAGCTTTTCCATTGATGGCGGTCTGCTGAGATTATAATCAAGGGCATTAGAAAAAAAGGATGTAATTTTTTTTGATTTTATTGGTGAAAATTTTATTGGCCCTTATCAGTTTCTTTTGCGTAGCGCAAGGATTTGCAGAAACTTGCGAAGAGCGCCTGTCCCATTCAGTTTTCGAGAAGGCTGCTTCCTATCGTTTGCACGCGGTCTCTCCGGTCAAAACTGAGCTCATAAGTCTGGTGGCTGAGCAGCACGTTCCTAGTGTTGGTGGCGCTGTCGTTTCTTTTGGTTCGGGTGCAGATGTTTTTAACCTAGTGGCGATCTACCCCAATGCTACCGAATATCATCTTGTTGATGTCTTAAGAGGGTGGGGAGCGGGGCCTGGCGAAGTTGTCCTAGAAGTCATAAGAAGACTAAGGCATATTGCTAAAGATAACCGTGTAAGTCTTATTTCTAAGGGATTTACTCTGTTTGTTCCTGAGCAAAATATGTCAGAACCGCAAGATCTATCAGTGTGGAAGAGCTCTGACCCGAAAGTACAGAAGCATTTTAAGTTCCCTAATGGTTTTTGGCAGATGTGGGATGAAGACCTACATAACCCAAAATCTCCTTACTTGAGCCCAATGGTCATAGAGTTTAAGCTAGCTGATGATCAAGAGGAACGCCCCCGAAAGCTCTTTTTGCACCCTCTTGACTTTGATGAGTCCTCTCACCTGCAAGCTTTATCTGAAAGAATAACCGTTCCACTTACAGGTCTTTTTGTTTCCTATATTAAACCACCAGATGAGCTCGAAATGTTTTTAAAACTTCTGCGTCCAGGAGGCTATTTTATCTTTGAAATGTATTATGATTTTGATTGGGTGGAAGAGATCTTAGAGAAGTATGGAGAAACCGCTCGGCAAGCAAGCCATGATCTCGACTACGATGGAAAGGACGTTCATTATTTGTTTTTTAGAAAGCATCCACCGCAGTAAAAATGTGTTTTAGATGAGTAGCCAAGGGTACTCCTAAGGCTCTCGCAGAATCGTACGCGATCGTCTCTTCTCATGCGGCTCCCATCTCCAGCCGTTGGTTTGCAGTTGATTTTCCAATGAGCGAAATAGGTTTGGCTTAATTTGGGCGATGCTCCCAAGTCTAAGATTAGTCTTGGTTCGTCTGGTAGCAAGCTTTTTGTATTTCTTACCAATCCATTTCGACAAACTTGTCAAAGCTATTCCCATTCTTGGGCTTGCAGGATGTTGCGGGTGTGGATAAGAAAGAGAAAGCTGGTTTCCTTTTGACGAGCAGGATGATCCTTGTCCCCATTTGCCACCCACTACAAGGTTGAAAAAGAGATTCAATCAGTAAAGGCGTATGTCGTCGTTTCTCCAATAAAACGTCTTAAAATAACAACTTACACTTTTTAACATCTTTTAAAACTGTAGCAAGGATTAGCTCCGTAAAGAGAGTTAGAGTCGCACGTAGGTTGAGACTCAGTTTTTCAAATTAACTTTTAGGAGCGCATTATGAAAATGAAGTCTAGTTTTAAGAAAGTCCTAATCGGAATTGTCGGCCTTTTAACTGCAGCAAGTTTATTTGGCTGTCATCGCCATAAAAGTCCTGAAGAAAAGGCTAAACATGTCACCGAAAAGATTAGCAGTAAGCTTGACATGAATGAATTACAAAAAACAAAACTGCAAGACCTTAGTAAAGAAATCGTCGCTGTTATGAATACGATGCGAGAAAGTCGCGAACAAGATTTTGCAACAGTGCTTGATCAAGTAAAAGGTGAAAGCTTCGACAAAGCTGCTGTTATGGAACTTTATAAAAAACGCCGTGATACACTTGACCAAGCCTTCCCTGAGATCGTTAATAAGCTTGCCGATCTGCATGCTAGTCTTGATGAAAAGCAAAAAGCTGAAATTGCTTCAAAACTTGAGTGGCATAAAAACTAATATCACTGATAAGATAGACCTGGATTGCTTCTGGGTCTGCCTAGGTAATGAGCCGATCTTATGGATAAGCTGATTTTAATCATTGATGATGATGAAAAGCTCATTGAGTTGCTGTCTGACTATTTAACTAAGTTTGGTTATAAAACACTGTCAGCAATAACTCCTGAGCTTGGGCTCAATCTTTTATTCAAAGATTCTCCCGATCTTGTCATTTTAGATGTTATGCTACCCGGAAAAGATGGCTTTGAAGTTTGTCGCGATATCCGCAAGAAAAGCGATGTTCCCATTATTATGCTAACAGCAAGAGGAGAAGTTACCGATCGTATTATTGGCCTGGAGTTAGGGGCCGATGATTACCTGCCGAAGCCTTTTGAACCACGAGAACTTATCGCTCGGATCCAGTCGATTTTTCGTCGTAAGACAAACGCTTCACTGACAACAGCTCGCTTAACATTTGGTGATCTTCTCATCGACATTGAAAAGCAGCAGGTCTTTCTTAGCGGAAAAGATCTTGACTTCTCGACGGCTGAATTTGATGTGCTTCTCCTGCTTGCCGCAAACCCCAGCAAAGTCTTTCGACGTGACCAAATGATTGAGAAACTGCATGGCACCGACTGGGCGTCCTTTGACCGGTCTGTTGATG
>CAZBDM010000143.1:278-2391 GCA_964490675.1 uncultured Oligoflexales bacterium | reverse complement strand
GTTTCTCGCATCAGGCAAAAGCTCAACGATGACCCGAAAAAGCCAAAGTACTTAAAAACGATTTGGGGAAAGGGTTATAAGTTTATCGCTGGGGAAGGAAGCTGAAATGAAAGAGAAGAAACCAATAAGCAAACACCTGCGCTTTCATTCGCTGTTCTTTAAGCTACTTATTGTGCTTATTTCGATGGTTGTCGTGATCAATCTCCTTTTTGTCTGGGGTGTGCGACGGGCCTTTGATCAGCCAGATTCAGCTCCGATGATTAGTAAACATATCTCCCAGTATATAAACTTCACCATCGATAGCTTAGGGATTCCACCAGATCCATCGAAAGTGCGCGATCTTGAAAAGCTTCTTTCTATGCGCATCAGGGTTGTGGGGCCCGATGCTAAAGTATTGGTAGGATCAGATTTGCCAGCAAGCGAACTCTTACAGCCAAATCTATGGCGCAATCGCCACAGTCATCATAAGATCGGTCGTTATCATGATCAGTTCTTTATATTATTTGATAGAAACAAATATTCTTTTAGTTTCTTTACAAAACACCAGAAAGCTTTTCGTATTCGCCAAGAAATACTGGTGAGCGTTCTGACCCTAGTATCATTGGCGCTTTTCTTTGGATATTTTATGATGCACCGTATGCTTCGCCCCCTTAAGCTTCTCGCTAGGGGGATGGAGCGCTTTGGGCAAGGCGATCTAGAGACAGAGCTTCCTGTCAAAGGAAAAGACGAATTGAGCCGCCTAACCCAAGCATTCAATAAAATGGCTGGTCAAATCAAAGATCAAATTAACAGTAAACAGCAGCTTCTTCTCGATGTCAGTCATGAATACAGAACTCCTTTAACTCGTATGAAACTTGCTGCTGAGTTTATTGAAGAAGAAGGAGTAAAAAAGAAGATTCAAAACGATATTAAAGAGCTTGAGACGATGACCAGTGAGATCCTCGAGACAGCACGTCTTGACAATCCTTGGGCAAAGCTTAATATCTCAGAGTTTTCCCTTGCAGATCTGGTTGAGGAAGTTGTTTCAAATAGCCAGAAGAACCAAAATGATGTCACCATAAATCTTCCCTCAGCAGAACTAAGAGTGACAACAGATCGCGAGAGATTGCGGTTAGTATTAAGAAACCTAGTTGATAATGCTGTCAAATACAGCGACAGTGAAAACAGCAAAGTCAATATTGCCACCAGACCTGAAAACAATAGAATCCTCATACAAGTAACTGACAACGGACCTGGTATCCCTAAAGAAGAGCTTCAACATGTCTTCGAACCTTTTTATCGAGTTGATAAATCCCGCCAAAGAGCGACTGGTGGCTACGGTCTCGGTCTTCACTTGTGTCGCAAAATTATCACCTTTTTGCAGGGAGATATATTTATTGAGTCGAAACAGCAGCGGGGTACGGTTGTGAGAGTGCTTTTACCTTTGAAATTAGATTCAAATTCTGATGAAGCATGAGGGTTTCTTTTGACACTGAGAAAAGCAAGCATTAAGAGATGCGCCTGGTGCGGTGAGGATCAGATTTATGTTGAGTATCACGATAAAGAGTGGGGAGTGCCGGTTTATGAAGATCAGAAGCTTTTTGAATGTCTCACTTTAGAAGGCGCCCAAGCAGGACTCAGTTGGATAACGATTCTTAAGAAGCGTCAGGGTTACCGCAAAGCGTTCTCGGACTTTAAGCCAGAAAAAGTGGCATGTTTTTCTGAAAGGAAATTGGCAACTCTTCTTACCAATAAAGAAATCGTACGTAACCGCTTAAAGATCGAATCAGCTATTAAAAATGCAAAAGCTTTCCTTAAGCTTAAAGAGCAGTTTGGAAGCTTCAGTGATTATCAATGGCAGTTTGTTGAAGGACTTCCCGTTCAAAACAAATGGAAGTCTTTAAAAGATATCCCTGCAGAAACAAAAACCTCTCAATCCTTCAGTAAAGATTTGAAGCAAAGAGGTTTTTCTTTTGTGGGGCCAACCATTGTTTATTCTCATATGCAGGCAACCGGTATGGTAAACGATCATCTCGTCAGTTGTTTCCGTCACAAAGACCTCAGTAAGTTCTCTGCAACATAGGAGATAGACTTTTTTGTCAAAAATAGGTAACTCTATGGTATGCTTATTATC
>CAZBDM010000143.1:0-268 GCA_964490675.1 uncultured Oligoflexales bacterium | reverse complement strand
CGAAAATAAACGAAAAGTGCGGTCTTATGAATAAAATATATGTGTCTCTAATATCAGCTTTTTTTGTCGTTTCAGCAGCGGCTTTTGGCCAAGTTGAACCTCCTTCACCCTCAGATGCTCGCCAAGAAGAAAGCGCAAAGGAAGAGGGCAGTGAGCAGCAAGATACGAGTCCTGCGAACGATGAAAGTTCGAACCAGGAGGTGAAAACCGAAGAAGAGACTGAAAAAGAGACTGAAAAAGAGACTGAAAAAGAGACTGAAAAAGAGAC
>CAZBDM010000142.1:5899-9135 GCA_964490675.1 uncultured Oligoflexales bacterium | reverse complement strand
GGCCACGATTACGGCTGCACAGGTCAAAGAACTGAGAGAAAAAACAGGCGTTGGTATGATGGAATGCAAGAAAGCGCTTGTTGAAAATGAAGGTGATCTTGAGAAAGCCATTCTATGGCTTCGCGAAAGAGGCATGTCGCGCGCAGCGAAAAAAGCAGGTCGAACTGCTGCCGATGGTCTCGTTGAAATATTAGTCAACGATAGTAGAGACAAAGCCGCGATTATTGAAGTAAACAGTGAAACTGACTTTGCCGCTAAAAATGAAAAGTTTGTTTCCTTCGTCAAGGCCGCAGCTAAAGTTGCTCTAGAAAAAGAAGTGCAAAGTGCAGAACAACTTGCCGAGTCAGCTCTCGAAGGCTCGACAGTGGGAGAAAAACTCACTGAGCTCATCGCTACTGTCGGTGAAAATATGACTTTAAGAAGAGCTAAGACTGTTTCTGTCGATAACGGCGTGATCTCGAGTTATATCCACATGGGTGGTAAAATCGGTTGTCTCGTCACCTTGAAGGGCTCGACTGACGAGAAAGTTTCTGAACTTGGTAAAGATATAGCTATGCATGTTGCTGCCGCTGCTCCTAAATACTTAAATAGAGACACGGTCGATACTACCGAGCTCGAGCAGGAAAAGGAGCTTGCACGTAAAAAGCTTATCGAAGAAGGCAAGCCTGAAGATATGATTGAAAAAATCCTAATGGGTCAGATGAATAAATTTTTCACTGAAATTTGTCTTGTCGATCAACCTTTCGTTAAAGAACCAAAACTGAGCGTCAGTAAATATGTCGCTCAGTCTGGGCTTAATGCAGAGCTAGAAGGTTTTGTTCGTTTTCAACTCGGTGAAGGAATCGAGAAAAAGGAAGAAAACTTTGCTGAAGAAGTCGCAGCGCAACTTAAAAAGTAAAGTGTTTGAAATGAAATTCCCCCCTGCTTTTTGCATGGGGGTTTTTTTTAATTCAGTGAGTTTGAAATAGGATCATTCATGGCAGGGTCAACAAAGTATCGACGTGTTTTAGTAAAAATGTCTGGTGAAATGCTAGGTGGAACCAGAGATGGCGGCATTGATGTTGCTTCGATCATGTCGGTCGCCGCCGAGATTAATCACCTCTATAAGGAAATCACTGAAATTGCTGTCGTCATTGGAGGAGGTAACTTCTTCAGAGGGGCGCTTGCAGAAGAGTTTGGTATGGAGCGTGCGGCTGCAGACTATATGGGAATGCTGGGCACTTGTATCAACGCTCTTGCTCTTCAAGCCGTGCTTGAAAATAAGTTTGGCATCTATACGCGGGTGATGTCGGCGATTAATATGGCAGAACTTGCAGAGCCGTATATTCGAAGAAAAGCAATCAAACATTTGACCAAGGGCCGGGTTGTTATTTTTGCAGGTGGTACTGGTAATCCATTGTTCACTACCGATACTGCCGCGAGCTTAAGAGCTAGAGAAGTAGGTGCTGAAATCATCATCAAAGCCACCAAAGTTGATGGGATTTATGACAGCGACCCCTTAAAAAATGAAAATGCAGTTAAATTTGATACACTACGCTATATTGATGTCATCTCTAGGAATTTGCAGGTGATGGATGCAACGGCGATTACGATGTGTATGGAAGCGAAAATGCCTATATTGGTATGTAAGATGACTGGTAGTGACAGTGTCTACCAGTCGTTAATAGACCCGACTGTTGGGACTTTAGTTACGTAGACAAAAAGAGTGCTTTCTTAAGGAATGGAGGAAAGATAATGTCTGAAGAAATCATCAAAGATTGTCGACAGGAGATGGATAAAAGAACCCAGGCCCTCGATAAAGACCTAAGTCGCGTCAGAACAGGGCGAGCTTCGGTTTCTCTTTTAGATGGTGTTAAAGTCGACTACTACGGTGCACCGACTCCCCTCAATCAAGTTGCATCGGTGGCTACTCCTGATGCGCGATCAATCGTTATCTCACCTTTTGAGAAAAAGACAATCCAGGACATCGAAAAGGCCATTCAAAAAGCTGATCTTGGTTTACAACCAAACAATGATGGAAATGTTGTTAGGGTTCCTATTCCAGCTCTTACAGAAGAAAGAAGAAAAGAAATCGCGAAGTCGATCAAAAAACTTGGTGAAGAGGCAAAAGTAGGCATTCGTAAAATCAGACAGGATTATAATAATAAAATCAAAAAGTTCGAAAAAGACAAAGAATTTTCTGAAGATGATAGTAAGAAGCTTCAGAAAAGTATTCAAACAGAAACGGATAATTTCACCAAAGTGATTGATGAAAAAGTCGCTAAGAAAGAAAAAGAAGTTTTGACCATATGAAAAAAGCCAGCTTAGAGCTGGCTTTCTTTATACGATAGAATTTCCAAGTTTGCGTTTTTTAATTCTTTCCACCAATGTCGTGCGGTTTAATCCAAGAAGTTTTGCGGCTTGATTTTTATTATTACTGGTTCTCTTAAGAGCCTGCAAAATAAAGCTGTTCTCTAAATTCTCAATATATTCAGTTAGGTTTAAACCTTCCGTTGGCAGTTCGCTAAACTCCCTGGGCTGGTGTACTTCCGGACGAGGTTGCCCGGGCATCCCAGCAAGTCCATTTGAGGGTGACTCAGGTTCAGGTGACCGGACTCTGTCGAATATTTCTGTTTTTGTTTGAAACTCTTCAGGAAGATCAACAAGTTCAATCTTACCACCGCCTTTCATAATCACTAATCTTTCAACAAGATTTTGTAGCTGTCTGACATTGCCCGGCCAGCTGTGCTTGACGAGAGACTGTCGAGCTTCTTCAGAAAACCAGCAATGGTTAGTCAGACGATGGGCGAGGTTTGCGCGCTCAACAAAGAAGTCGAGCAAATATATAATATCTGTTCCTCTTTCTCTTAAAGGAGGCATGTGAATGGGAAGAACATTGAGTCGATAATACAAATCTAATCTAAACTGACCGGTGGTTACTGCTCTTTCAAGATTGACGTTTGTTGCAGCTACAATTCTTACGTCAGCTTTTTTGACTTCACTGCTGCCAATCGGAGAGAACTGCATCTCTTGAAGGACCCGCAGCAGTTTAGCTTGCAGTCTTGGTGACATTTCACCTATTTCATCGAGAAAAATGACGCCACCGGAAGCGACTTCGAAATGACCTTGTCGACGGCGATCTGCACCGGTGAATGCACCTTTTTCATGTCCGAATAACTCGGCCTCAAGCAGGTCTTCAGGGATCGCACTGCAGTTGATGGCAACAAAGCGGCGGCTACCTCTCTTCGATAGACGGT
>CAZBDM010000142.1:5645-5889 GCA_964490675.1 uncultured Oligoflexales bacterium | reverse complement strand
TCGCCTAAAATTAAAACAGGGCTATCAGAGCGAGCTATTTTGTAGACGCCTTCAAGTACCTTGTTCATCGTGTCACTCGAGCCAACGATCTCTGGGAAAAGAGCTCGCCAATTTGCTTCAGAACCAGCAACATCGTGGTCGAGAAGCGCGCTTTTGGCGGCATGGTCAGAGAAAGCATCATGGTTTGGGTGAATATTTCCCATTAAGGGTCTCCTCATCTCGAGCAATATCCAAACACCATCAC
>CAZBDM010000142.1:0-5635 GCA_964490675.1 uncultured Oligoflexales bacterium | reverse complement strand
AAGGTGATTTTAATAGCTTTAAATTCCGTGGATTTGGAGTAGCTTAGGGGAGCCCTTATAACTACTTCCAACAGCGAATTTTAATGGGGCCTGTGTTTATAATAATAACACGCTCCGGTGGTGGTGCAAATCATGCAGAGGACTTTTTTAAGAGTTAAGATTGAGCCATTGCAGCTAAGTCAATCTCATGATTAGATTTTGTAGTGTCAATTTCTGTTTATGAAAGCATAATGACCATCGGCAATAATTAATGGGAAAAAAAAAGGCGGATACTTTGCGAGTTGCGTTGGTTCATGACTGGTTAGTTACTTACCGTGGCGGTGAGAGGGTCCTTGAAAGTATCGCAAAACTTTTTCCAGAGGCACCGATCTATACCCTGTTTTATGACGAACGGGCGATGCCAGACTTTTTTCAGAAACGTACGATCAAATTTTCAAAAACGCTTAATTTTTTTAAGCCTCTCAGGAAGTTACTTCTGCCTTGGCTACCAGCAATGATCGAATCATTACCACTGGAGCATTATGATTTGATTATCAGTACGTCTTCATGTGTCGCGAAGGGTGTCTTACCAGGGCCGCATGCCAAGCATCTTTGTTATATACACTCACCGATGCGTTATGTCTGGGATCAAAGAAGTGAATATTTTCGAGGGGTGTCTGCGCTGCCGGTTGCCAAACTCGCTATAGACATAGCGTCAACATCACTGAGGCAGTGGGATGTTAGTTCTTGTCAGCGTGTCGATCAATTCATCGCAAACTCACATTTCGTAGCCAGTCGCGTTCGTAGGTATTATGGACGCAGTGCAAAAGTGATCCATCCTCCCATCGATCTTGAAAGATTCGTGCCTTTAGCAGCAGACAATAACAAGAACGACTTTTACTTAGCTGCAGGAGCATTTGTTTCATATAAGAGGTTCGACCTCGCTATTAAGGCATGTGAAGCACTTGGTAAAAAACTTATCGTAGCTGGTTCTGGCCCTATGGAATCGAAACTTAGAGCTCTTGCAGGGAAATACACGAGCTTTGAGATTCAACCAGATCCGCAGCGCTGGAGGGAGCTTTTACAGCAGGCGAAGGCTTTGATATTTCCAGGGGTCGAGGATTTTGGCATGGTGCCAATCGAAGCAATGGCTTGCGGAACTCCGGTTATTGCGCTTAAAAAAGGAGGCGCACTTGATTACATTATAGAAGGGCAAACAGGTGCCTTTTTTGAGGAGCCAAGTCAAGAGAGTCTATCTCAGGTCATTGGTGCATTTGACCCGACAAACTATAATCAAGAGAGCCTTCATAGGTTCGCCAAGAAATTTGCTACTCAGCAATTCGAAGCAGCCATTGCTAAAGAAATAAGGGAGATGTTGGAGAGCAAAGATGAGCAGTAAACGATCACATGCTCTATTAGCCATTCGCATGATTACAGACATTAGTCTGGTCGCTCTAGCCTGGGTTGTCTCTTATTTTTTACGATTTTACAGTGGCCTTCCTGTCCCAAAAGGGGTGCCTGAATGGTCTCTCTATTTTAAGTTAATCCCATTTATTACGGTGATTTGGTTGGCCGTTTTCACGGCTGCTGGTTTTTACAGAAGGACTGGCAGTCACCGGTCGGCTTTTCTCGAAGGGCTCGATATTGTCCAGTCCTGTATTTTTGCTTCTATCAGCTTTATCGCTTTTACCTATTTTTATGAAGAATATCGTTATTCACGTGCTGCACTGGTGTTTTTCTTCGTTATTCACCCTTGGATGATTATTACTGGAAGAAGCTTAATTAGAAAATTTCTGAGGCTCTATCGAAAAAAATCATCTCCTCGCAAGCTGCTTATTATTGGCAGTGGGCTGACAATAAGACATGCTTTTGAGCTCGAACACTCGCGCGAGTATGAGGCGGCTGAAGTTGAAGGTTGTATTCTTGTTGGTAACGATGCACAGGTAGAAGAAGCGAGAAAGCTTTGTCATGAAAATAACTTTAAGATCTTTTCAGTGCCCGAAAGTTGGCCCGACTTTTTTGCTGCTCATCCTATACAGAGTATCATCTTTATTCTGCCACATGGATCGTACGGGTTTCTTGATGAACACCTCGAGGTTATTGCTGATCAAGTGACAGATATCAATATGATCCCTGATCTTATGCGTTACACTCGTTTTGCTGCTGGTATCGATTTGATTGATGGGATTCCAGTTTTAAGCATTCATGAAAGCCCTCTTGAGGGTCTTGGCAGTTTAACCAAGCGCTTTATCGATCTCATTGGGGCAGTCGTTGCTCTCATTGTCTTTTCTCCTATTATGCTGCTCGTAGCTATTCTTGTGCCGTTGTCTTCCCCTGGGCCGATCTTTTATCGTCAGGAAAGAATGGGTCTTGATGGCAAATCTTTTGAAATTCTTAAGTTTCGCACGATGCCTATCGATGCCGAGTCGCAAACTGGAGCCGTATGGGCCAGGAAAGAAGATAACAGGGCAACAGCATTAGGTAGTTTTCTGAGACGTTCGAGTCTTGATGAGTTGCCTCAGTTATTTAACGTAGTCGTAGGTGATATGAGTCTTGTTGGTCCTCGCCCTGAGAGGCCAGTTTTCGTCAATGATTTCCGTAAGAAAGTCCCTGGCTACATGCTTAGACATAAGGTTAAGGCGGGTATTACTGGTTGGGCCCAGGTAAATGGCTGGAGAGGCAACACAAGTATCGAGAAACGTATTGAATGTGATCTCTTCTATATTCAAAACTGGTCGGTTTGGTTTGATATCCGTATTCTTTTCCTAACGATTTTCAGAGGTTTTATTAATAAGAACGCTTATTAACTTTTTTAAAATATTTTAAAGAACTATAATATTTTATGTTGATTTTAATAAAATTATATCATACAATCCCCTTGATACGTCGGCGTCCGTTCGACGCATCGCAGTCCGACTCTCCACGCTACTGAAGTTTCTTTCAATCCGTAATCTGAGGTAAAAGCGGCAATGATTGCACGCCTTCTATTCGTTGTATCTGTTTTACTAACAACCGTTGCCTGTGGTGGCGGTGGTGAAGAGTCCTACGTTAAAGATTATCGATTCTATGTAAATACGAATGATCTCAGGGTAAAGGCAAAAATAACCGAGATGTTAAATCGAATGAACACGCTTACCGGTGCGACTGTTTTAACCGTCGTTAGTTCGAGAGAAGAAGCGAATTCATTTATCAACTTAAGGCCTTTTGATCCTGCGCTAAACGAAGATAAAGTTGGTTATGGGCTACCAAACTACGAAACAGAAGTGCATGGCGACACGTTTAGCGAGATTACCGGAAATGTCGACACGACTCTTCACTTCAATATGAAAATTGATCTGGATATTAACTTCGTAAAATCGCACATCCTATCTGATAATATCGATGATTTGAAAACCGTCGAGTTGCTCGTCAATCATGAGTTTGGTCACGGTATTTTTATGAAACACGACATGACAGATCAAACCCAAGTGATGTATTGGAAATTAACTGTAGGTAAGAAAAACTTGCCTGCCTTTTACAACGGTGTCAGAAACTTTTTTGGAGTTAGTTTGTAGAGACCATGTTGTTTCCAACATAATTGGGTTATAATTAATTCAAGAACAGTTACACAAAACGTGTCTTAATATCTCATTCCATACAAACAATGGATTACCCACAGATAAGTACAGATTCTTGGTTTCAATTCGATTGAAATTAAGGATTTGATGATAGCTAACTATGTTGAAACACTGGGAGCAGGCTATGGTCGCTAATTCTGAAGAATACTTTGTAACCCTTGATGATGATCCTTTAGTACATCGTTTGTTAGAGAGCTCCATTGGTAAAAAATCGCTGTTTTTTACAAACACTAAAGACTTACTTGTCAAAGCAAACGAAATCGAGCCTATTGCTGTTTTTGTTGATATTCATTTAGGAATTGATGATAACGGTCTTGATATTTTACCCAAACTGAGACAAAACTGGCCGTTTTGTCCGATTATTGTCATCACTGAGGACAAAGACGATGACTGTATTGGGCAAGCACTAGCCAGTGGTGCTGATGATTTTATTAGAAAGCCGATTACCCCGAAAGAGGTTGTTGCACGTCTTCAAGCGCGTCTTGATGAACTAGCAAAGCGTGAAGCAAAAGAACTTCTTCAGATTTCTGATATCACCATCGACACTTCACATAGAATGATCTCAAACGATAATGGTAAGCAACGTTACCTTTCCCCAACCGAGATGAACCTTCTTACATGTCTTTTAAATGCCCATGGCACTGTCGTGAAAAGAGATGTTATTAAGCGAAAATGCTGGGGGCAAATTTACGTGAGTGATAATGCTCTCAATAGAAAACTTCACGAAGTAAGACGAATTCTCAAAGAACTGAGCTCTTCCGTCGTGATTAGAACGATTTATGGCACAGGATTTATTTTAGACGTTAAAGATGCCAAGGATGTCTCTAATTCTAAAGTTGCTTAAAAGAGCGTGGTTAAATGGTTCGTCGAGAAAAAAGTCTTGTTCTACTAGCGATCAAAGATCAAGAAATCCAGAAAAAACTCTGCCTAATGATTGAAGGAATGCGCTACAAAGCGCATTCCTTCGAAAATGTCGATCAAGCGGCAGTTAGCGTGAGATGTTTGCCAGCTGGAAGATTTTACACAGCAATATTATTTAGTGCTGAAAGTGTCCTAGAAGCCTTTCCGGGGACCTTAGAAGAAATCAGACAAGTCAAACAAAAGAAGAAAAATTGCTTACTGGCTTGTTTCTACGAGCAAGCAGATTCCGTTTTACGGATTAAGCAGCAATACCCCAGCTATTTCGATCTTTTTTTAAAAGAACCAATCGAAAAGTCAGACCTTGTGAATGCATTTACACAGTTTAATTGTGACAAGCCATCGATTGAAGTTGTCGTAAAGGAAGAAGAGAATCCTATCTTAGATTTGGAGCGAATGGCTTCGCTTAAAGAACTCGACTCAGACGGCAGTCAGAATATTGTTTCTGAATTAGCTCAGATCTTTTTCGATAGTTCTGATTATGCTTTAAAACTTCTTAAAGAAGCTGTCGATGAGCAGAATGCTCCAAAGATTAGAAACTTTGCTCATAAATTGAAGGGTACCGCTTCCAACATGGGAGCCAAGAAACTAAGCGCCATTTGTCAAAACCTTGAGCACAACTCGAGCCTCAATCAAATTGATGACAGCCAAGTGATTCTTGACGATATTATCGCAGCCCACCATGAAGTCTCGCAAGTCTTGCGAAAAGACTGGTTAAAATCAGTCTGAATCATCAATCAATTGTAAAGATACTTTGACTGCTCTAAGATAAAATCGCTCGAAATTGAGAGGTTTTTTAGATGTCATGGAATGAAGTATTTACGATTACCAAACCAGATGCGGAAAAATTACCGATTATTTTAAGTTTTCCACACTCAGGCACTGGTTTCCCAGAGGATCTATTTCCACAAATTAAGCGCAAGTTTGTCGACTACCCTGAGGATACTGATTGGTTTGTTGATCAGGTTTACGAGTTTGCTGAGGATTTCGGTTTCTCTACTATTAAAGCTCATTACTCACGTTATGTTATCGATTTGAATAGAGACCCTCAAAGCAGACCCCTTTATCAAGATGGCAGGTCTCTAACATCTCTTGTCACCACTAAAACATTCGCGGGAGAA
>CAZBDM010000141.1:0-9198 GCA_964490675.1 uncultured Oligoflexales bacterium | reverse complement strand
CGCCTTGAATTTCGAAGGTTGCACTTTTAATACCAGCTTCATCGCCTTCTTGGATATCATGAATGATGGTTTCCCAGCCTTTTCTTTCAGCGAAACGAAGATACATCCTGAGAATCATCGAAGCCCAGTCACATGATTCAGTCCCACCGGCTCCAGCGTTAAGGGTGATGATTGCGTTGCTATCGTCAAGCTCACCGCTTAATAGACTCTGGACTTCCAGCAAGTCTAATTCATCATTGATCTCTTCGATAAGATTTTGGGCTTCGCTAAAATACTCTTCATCTTCTTCGGCCAGCTCCATGGCTGCCTCGAGATCGTCAACTTTTTGCGAGAGTGTCTGGGCTCTTTCAAGACTTGATTCAAGAAGCTTTTTTTCTTTGAGAACAGGAGCCGATTCTTTGGGGTTATTCCAAAAATCAGGGTTTGCATTAATGGTATCTTCGAGATCTTTTAATCGATGGGTTTTTGTAGGGATGTCAAAGAAACCCCCAAATTTTTTTGAAGCGGGTCTTACTCTCTTTCACCAGACTAGATAAATTTGAGATATCCAAGATTCATATCCTTTCAGATGTTTCGGTCTTTCGTGATTTTGCCAACCTTGACTTATTTGACAGCAAATAAAGCGACAAAGTACCATAGCTCTTAGACGGTTTCTACCTGCACCTAGGCTCTGTTAATAGACTTTTCCATGAGGGGGAGTGTCTTGATCTTACTCACTAAACTGGACGATAGTCCGGTACTGATTAATCTTGAAACGGTGAAATACTGCGAATCGACTCCGGATACTCGGATTATTTTCGTAAATGGCGATAGTGTTATCGTCAAAGAGAATCTTGAAACGATCGAAAATAAAGTGGTTGCTCTTAAATCACGCATCGTAAAAGAAGCCTCCCCCTCTTAACTTTCCCCTACAAGCTGCCGAATGCAATCACTAGGAAAGATGTTCCTGTTTAATTAATGCGCAGGGATTGATGTCAATTTGATTTAGAGGAAAGCAATGGACATTACCAGTCTGCTCGGACCCGTTATCGCAATTGCGATGATCTGTGTCGGTTACCTTCTTGAGGGCGGCCACCTTTCGTCGATGATTCAGTTCACCGCTTTTCTTATCGTGTTGGGAGGAGCTTTTGGATCTCTACTGGTTGCCTACCCAATGGGAGATGTCATCTTTTCAATAAAAGCTCTCGGTACCTATCTGAAAAACCCCAGTGCTGACAAAAACGAGATCGGTGCTTCGATTATCGATCTCGCTCAGACGGCCCGTAAGGAGTCGATTCTCGCACTGGAGAAAAAACGCGATTCGATTAAATACGAGCCTCTAGCAAAAGCGATCCGTCTTGCTGTTGACGGCACCGATCCGAATATTATTCGTGACACTTTGGAAACCGAACAACATGTCGCAATGGAAGATGCCGAGGTCGCCGTGAAGTTTTATGAAGATGCCGGAGCAATCGCTCCAACCATCGGGATTTTAGGTGCTGTACTTGGTCTGATTCACGTTATGGAAAACCTTGATAAGCCAGAAACCATCGGACCTGGTATTGCGATCGCCTTCGTTGCCACCCTTTACGGCGTGGGTTCGGCCAATATCTTATTTCTGCCCATAGGTAAAAAACTAAAAAGAAAGGCTGTGCTCGACAGCATGGCAAGAGAGATGGTGATCATTGGCGTTGAAGGTATTCTCGCTGGACTCAATCCAAAGGTGATCCAAGAAAAGCTTGATATCTTCGTCGATGGTGGTGCGGAGGCCTCTGAATAGGGACGAGAAAGGGAGACTTTGGGAAAAAAGCGCAAGTGTCCTGAATTTGAAAACCATGAACGTTGGCTGGTTAGTTACGCCGACATGGTCACCCTATTATTTGCCGTTTTTGTTGTTCTTTACTCTCTCAATACCGCTGGCGATAAAAAAGACGATAAAGCAGCAGGTTCGATGCAAGAAAGCTTCAATACTCCTCTCGAAGATATCCCCATCGATAGGCGCGTGGGCCCTTCTTCCAGTGGATTTGGTGTGTTTGAAAACATGCGCGGTAATTCACCGGACAAAGCCTCTATCTTTCGCTTACCAACTTCAAAGAGAATGCAGGAAATCCTCGAACAAGAGGCAGATTTGATAAGGGTTGAGCTTGAAGAGAGACTTTATGGTCCAAAAAAGTTTCGTGCCAAGATGAAACCAGGTGTGGAAAGGGTGATTTCGGTTCACCAGACCACTAAAGGCGTTACGATTCGTCTTCTTGCCCGGCACTTTTACGACCATGGTTCAATAAAAATGAAGCGGGAGACCTTAAAAAACTTCGATAAGGTCATTGAGATTGTCAAAGAGCTTGGGCGAAAAGTAACGATCGAAGGGCATACAGACTCGATCCCTCCGACAGGGCGCTACTCTAACTGGGAAATTTCGGCATTAAGGGCGACGGATGCCGTACGCTACATGATTAGACGACACAACTTTCCGGCGACAAAACTAGCAGCGGCAGGCTATGCCGATCAAAAACCAATTGCTCATAACGGCACCAAAGAGGGGCGAAAGCTGAACAGGCGTATAGAGATTCAAATTCATTACGATGAAGAAGAGTTTCTCCGTCAAAACTAACTTAAGGATTTTTTGCTTGGGACTCTTTAGCAAACATCGCTGGCTACTCATAACGCTCTTTTTTATCAGCGAGGGCGCAGGTTATTCCCAACAAAATGGTCCTCTCGAGTTTAAAGACTTCAAAACGATTATTGATAATTATTCCTTTGTTGGAGACTTTTCGATACAGCGGCCAGAGCGTGCCGTTTCAGAGGAGCTTTTCTGGAAGTATCCCTTTAAAATTCCGAAAATGTCTTACCCGATTTATTTTGACGTCACGAGTAAAGAGTTCGAATTACCCAAAACCTATGGTGATGGCAAAGTATTTGAGCATATGAACCTCGGTCGCAAGCTCTTTCTTGAAGGTGACTACGAAAAAGCAAAGCTTTCTTTTCTTTCAGCGAGAGCCCGCTTTGGAAAAAACCATGAGTACTACATGCGTAATGACTACTTCATTGCGCTTTCCATTCTAAAAACAGCACAAGCCATGCTTAAAAAAGCCAATTGGAACTACAATGATCCAAAGGTCAAATCGGAGATGTCCAATGCAACGACTTTTTTGAGCTGGGGGTTTATCAAGAAAAAGCCGAATATGGAAGATCCGGCGATGATGGTCGTTGCCCCGAAGGCTTACTATAATCTTGCTAGTATTTATCACAAGTACGACAGGTGGGCATCGAGCTACAGTGCTGTGCTTGATGGCTTAAACTTTTTGAGAGCTCATAGCCTTCCTCACTATAGATCAAAAATGAAAAGAATTCTGGCGGATATCTGGATCAGAAATAAAAGCTATATGGCAGCCGTACAAGAGCTAGATACAATGATTCGCGAAGAGTCCGACAAAGAAGACATCATTTTAGGGTTTAGCCGGGTTGGAGATATTTACTTCGATCTCAACAACTATGAACTCGCAGAAGATATCTATGGTCTTGCGCAAGGTGTCGCACGCACAGAAAGAAAATTACTGCCAGCACAATTGATCCTCAGAGGGGAAGCGCTTTTCTGGATGGGCCAGTTTTCTATGGCGCAAAAGATGATCCGCTTCGGACTTAGATCGAGAGTTAAAAAAGAAGCCTTTTCAGAGCTTCCAGAGGAATATGTGCCTTGGGCGAGACTCCGTTTTGCAGATGCCTTCCTCGCTCGTGCGAGGAGAGCGAAAATGGCGGGAAATAAAAAAGAGGCCAAAAAGCTCCTCGAGAAAGCTAAGCTTGAATACTTTCGAGTGGGAAGAGAGTTTCCCAATACGGAAATCGAAAAAATTGCTAAGGTGAGAAGTGCCTGCCTCGAGTTGCCAGAGTATCTTGGCAATAATGTTAAGCATGCTAGAAGTTTTCTACAAGATGTCGCGAAGGAACCTTTACCAGCTGGGGCTCTTGAACTTTCTTGGGCCTGCAAAACGATGAGTTATGCTAAATGGCAGCGTACGCCGGACATGTTGAATAAGGTCAGAGTTTTTGCCAAAAAATATCCCGATTCTCGTTTTCTTCTCGACCTTATTGAACCTGTAAAAGAAAAGCAGGCAGAAAGGTTTAACGATTACCTTGAGGGTAATACGCCGTATCTAGCTATCGAGTTCTTTGAAAAAAATCGTCAGCGTTTGTTTGACCGAATCGATGAAGAAATGAAGTCTAGTCTTTTTGAGCTTTATGTCGACCACTTTGATCATAAGAAAGCCCAAGAGTTTTATCCGGCTTACCAGAAAGCAGCGGCGGAGGAAGATCAGGTTTTCAAAATAGTCGTGTTTGCTCTTGAGCGTGCCGACAAAGCTCGTTCTCAAAAAGACCGTCGATCAGCTTATAAATGGAGTCTGGTCGCCCAAAAAAATCTAGATAAGCTGAGACAAGCAAAACTCACTCATTCGGAGAGTCATGAAACGTATCTCTCAAGATACTTACAAGTTGCAAAGAATGATAAAGACCTATTTTGGGCGTACAAACAAGTCAGACATTGGACAGAGGATGAAAAAGACTTGCGCTGTTCAACACAAATTCCTCTGGCGTTAGAGTTGCAAGAGAAGAATATTTCTGCGAGAGATAAACAGGTCATTGGAAAGGACTTGGAGCAGCTCATCTCAGCTGAAATTGAAGATCTCAAGAAGAACAATCAAGTTTGTTTTAACTCTCTGATTGATTTCGAATTGAATCACTATCAAAAAAGACCAGATACGCTTGCCAAACGATGGAAAGCGCGATTTTCTTGGCCTCTCGACAAGGCCCTCGCGGCACGTATCTGGCTCGTCTCAGAAATCTTAGAAGAACAGGGGCTTCGTCAAGAGGCCATCGAGTTTTGGCAACATCTTGCAGACAATGGTCCTGCGGATAGCAATGAAGTGAAATTTGCCAAAATGCGGCTTGATCCAAGTCGCACGGTTCTCGAGAAGCTATGGCATTGATTTTTGTTAAAATATAAAAGAAGGCGAAAAAGTCCGCTGTCAGGAATGTTTGCAGAGGAATGATTCGGCGACAGACAAGGATATGTTTAAGAGCTTGTGATAAGTGTCCGAAGCGCCGTTTGATATTTTAAATTATTTTTAGTTGAGGGAAGCGATGGCGGATCGCGATTCAAATCTTTCGATGTTGACAATAGGTTTTGGTGCCCTGCTAGTGGTTGCGGCTATAGCGGCTCCATTCACTCCGGTACCTCTTTGGGTATCACCGATCTTTTCAGTCATCTTGTTCGGAATATTGCTGCAGGTTGCTGGACAAAAAACTCCGCAAGTTAGTAGCGTTGACATAAGCTCCTTCGAAAACGAAATCGAGAAATTAAAGAAAGAACTCGAGCACTCCAAAGATGTAGAGCATGTTTCTGAAGACACACACCTTATTGAAAAGGCCATCGAAACCAAATATATCAATATGCAATCTGAGCTCGATGCGAAAATTCTTAAGCTTACAGAGGAGCTCGAGGCAGAAAGGAAGCTGCGTCAAGAGTATGAAGCAAAATCAACAAACTCATCTAGTGAGAACAGAGGTCTCATAGAGAAGATCTCGGAACTGAAAGCAGAAAAAGACTCTCTTCACAATATACCAACCGACAAAATTAAGACTCTGGAGCAAAGAACATCTAGTCTCGAGAGTCAGGTTGGTGAAAGAGACGAGCAGCTTACCGTGCAGGAATCCTTACTGAGGAGAATCCTCGATCTCGTGCCTGTGATTCAACGCCAGCTAAACTCTGTTATTGAAAGCACCGAGAATAGCGCCATCGAAATTGGTGATAAAGTTAGGTATATCTACGAGAAAGCACAAGAGCACTTAGTCGAATCAAACGAAATATCAAAACAGTTCTCCGGAGCATCCTTGACAGATGAGCACGGTGAGCAAAGCCACTCTTTAAGTTCTGTCTTGAATAGTTCTCTTCAGCTGCTTAAAGACATGACTGATATGCTTGACGAAAACAGTCGTCTTAACGTCGATTATTCCCAGTCGATTGAAGCGATCTTAGAGAACACTGCAACGATTAATAAGATTACAGAAGATATTCAGTATATTTCTGACCAAACAAATCTCCTTGCTCTTAATGCGGCGATTGAGGCGGCGCGGGCCGGTGAGCATGGTCGTGGTTTTAGCGTTGTTGCAGAGGAGGTTCGTAAGCTATCCGACCGAACCAACCAAGCTTCTAACGATATTACTCAGATCGTGAGTAAGGTTAATGACTCAGTGCAGGCTATTTCAAACTCCCTGACTGACAACCTTAAAAAGACCAAAAGTAAAAAAGAATCTGTTGATGTGGCGGTTGAGTCTCTTCTCAATACGGCAAAAGATTCTACCGAAGTCTTCTCGAAACTTGTCGAAAGATCGGTTATCAGTTCCGAGTCTGTTGCTCACAATATCGATCAAATTATTCTTAGTCTTCAGTTCCAAGACATCACGAAGCAAGAAATCGAGGCTGCTGTACTGCCGCTTACACAAATCGGTAACCTTGCGGATGAGATGGTCACTAAACTCAAATCGATGGCTAGTGGTAAGCATGGCCCTTCTCAGCAGGCATCCTCTCTTGCACAAGAGTTCAAGCCTAATGAACCATCTAGCGAAATGACTGGATCAGATAGTCCTGCTCCTGAGCAGCAGCAAGCAAAAGTAGTGGCTGAGGTTGCTGAAGAGGCTCCTGTCGAAGACGACTCGCAAGAGAATGCAGCGCAAGGTGATGTACTTTTCTTCTAGGCTGGTTTTTCTTCAATGTGAGCATACAGATCAACGATTAGGCTCCAGAGTTCTTCTGGAGCTTTTATTTTATTCTGGAAGATGGATTTTAGAGTTGTACTTGGAATTTTGTTGGACATGACTTTTGTGTAAAGAAAAAAGCCTATCATCATACCTATCGAGCGACTGATTTCATAGTCTGTCAGATGATCAAGTTTGTAAACGCTAGCCAGCATATTTTGTGATCTTGGCAGATGTCCGGGATCTTGTTTGGTCATCCATTCGTGGTGTTTTAGAACGGCGCGAGCCGTTTCTCTTTTGGTGCGCATAAAGCCGATCAATCTCTTTTTCTGGTTAAAAGAGATAAATCGTTTGTAATGGTAGAGTGTCATGCATTTTCGTCTAGGATTGAAAATCTTTGATGAGATCATGCCAATAGCAAACTTGATTGTCCGGCGGTAAAATCTCTCCCAGGCGAGGCCTGTATTTTCGTCGAAGTGGGTTTGAGAGTGGAAAAAGAACTGGCCTGCCGCTTCGGCTAGGCTATTGATCGAAATACGGCTAAGAAGGACGGTATTAGAGTGAGCAGAATAATAAGTCCCGTCAAGATTGGCTCTTTCAATAAACTTTTCGACCTCTCTTTCTGTGACATCTTCACCAAAGTCGACGTAATCAAAAGGGTCGGTAAAGGCTGCATTGCAGATATGAAAAGATTCGACTTTCTGTTTAACAAGGTCGAAGCCAAGGAAATTAGCAAGATTTTTAGTCATGGTGAGAAAATGATGATCAATGTCATAGCTAAATTCGGTGTGAATATCGTCTTCATCATACTCTTCATCTGGATCGATAAATAAATCTTCGGTTTGATAGCGGGTCTCTTCCCAGATTGTATACGATTGCCACTTCATCCAAGGCGGGGAATTCATAATGCAGTAAAAGTTTTTCTTCAGTTTTAGATATTCAGTTGTAGCGTGAATACCTTTCGAGAGCTTAAAAAAATAACGGTCGATATTTGTAACGACACGAGTAAAATGTGTTGGTAAGTCGTGCTTTGGAAACTCTTCTTCAATGGCAGCAGGTAAGTGCTGGTCGGCTAAGTGATACTGGCCAATCATACATATCATAAGATGATCGGGATACTCACTGCGCCATTTTGCTAAGGTTTGAGCGGCACACTTGTCACGCTTACTTAAAGTGTCTTTGCCTGTGTGATGGCTATTGACTCCAATGACTTTTATATCAAAGTCGCGCGCGAAATCGACCAGCATCTTGTAGTGCTGCCAAGGAAACCCCCAGCTATGACGGTAATTTGTCGCTTCGAGTAGTTCAGAGTCGCTAATTTCTCTGGCTAGGTAACGGTCTAGTTCTTTTTGGTGACTTGCTTCGAAGGCTTCTAAAGCCAGGATGATGGGAGGTTGTTTATCGCCAGTGAGCAGAGCTCTTAGGAGACGAACGAGCCCTCTTTGTGACTGTTTTAAAGTGTGAAAATCTCCATATAAAGCGAGGCTTTGCTTTTTAATGGAATGGACGAGGTCAGAGATATCTGACTTGTCGAAATCTTCTGGTAGGCTTGCCTCAAAACGACTTGAGTAGGAAATGATCGAGTGGTTGTTGCTACTAATAGCGCACGCATCGGCATAGGCTTTCTCATAAAGAAGCCTCTGCAAATTAAGCAACTGATGCCCTGCCTGTGAAGCGACCACTTGTTTGTTTCCTGTTTGGGATTTTTACGGGAGTTGATAAATTTATTTTATCACGATTGCCGTTGCTCGCGATTTTTGTGCAGTGATTAAGCGAAATCGCTGGGTTAATGAAAGTCGCCCAAGGATTTCTGTAAAAAACGTCAAAAAACTTCTTTTAATCAGCAGGTAACAGTTGATTGTTAGGGGATTAGCGGGTTTAATAGCGCCATCTTTCATAAGATTAAAATTTAGGGGGACAGGCGTTGTTACGAGAACTGCTACGTGCGGTTGGACTCTTGCTAGTCTTGGGTTTTGGGTTACCGCTACAGTCAAAATGGTTGATTGCTGAAGAATTTACTCGCGAGCGTCATAAAAACGCCCTTAAAAGACCTCCCAATGATCCGGACTATTGGTCTCAATGGGCATTATTTTCCCACTTACCACCAGATTATGATGGAGAGGCTTCAGCTTTTGAAAGAGAGCATGGTTCCGGAATGGGGGTTGATAAGGCTTGGGCTTTCACAACCGGTTTATCAGAAACACTCATCACAATTCTTGATAGCGGAATTATTTGGAACACTCCTGATCTTATTGAAAACATCAGGCTAAACACCAACGAACTCCCCCTACCTGAGAACTCTCTGAGATATGACAAAAACAATGACGGACGCGTTTCTATTTCTGATTACAGGTACGATCGACGCGTCTACGATGCCAACGCCAATGGTGTATTAGATCCTGGAGATCTAATCGATATCTTCAGTAACGGCATCGATGAAGATCAAAATGGTTTTGTCGACGATATTTC
>CAZBDM010000140.1:0-9226 GCA_964490675.1 uncultured Oligoflexales bacterium | reverse complement strand
TATAATTTTGCAGATCTAGATGTGCGAAAGCAAAACAAGTGACATCGAACTCATTTTTCAAAAATGCTAGTCCAGACAGCAAATCGACATTTGGCGAATCACCAATAACTATTGCAATTTTCTTTCTTGCCCCCATGATCTTCCTTGATCATCGATCGCTAGCGATCGGTTTAATGACCTAGAGATTTTGCATCAGCTGCAATTCTCGTAGGTAAACCCTTAAAGGTCTTCTTTTCTTTAACAGGAAAAGCTAAGTCGTTACTTTCGATCGAAACTCCGAGTGCCAAAATCTCGTTAATGATCGACTTAGATGCTTCAATTCCGACATAGATTGTTTTCTTTTCCCAGGGCTTTAATTCTTTAACGACACTCGCTTCTTTTTTGACTCGTATTTGTAAACCAGCCAAATTAATGAGGCGGATTGCGACTTCTCGCGCCCTAATTGCGCTGTTGTTGATGATTTCAAGTTTGACTTTAGCTTTTTCTAGGGCTTCAAGAATGCCATCCACTTTGCCACCTTTTTCATCGACTAGAGAAGCAACGACCGACAGATTTGGATTGATTTTATCAAGAGTGCTTAAATCTACTCGTGCAGGAGGGGAATCTAAAGCTTGACTTTCGACGGCAAGGCTCAAGTCAACAAAATAGTCGCCGGCAGGCATATATGGTGGTATTTGATACTCGAAGTACCCTCTGTAAAAATCATTTGCTGGCACTCGACCTATCAAAACTTCTTTTGTTTCAAAGTAAGTATTAGGTGAACGAAGAAACACCGAAACTCTTTCGGCAGGCACATCACTTAAATTTGCGATCGTAAAAGGAATTTGAATTTTGTCACCAGGATAAATTTCATCGATCTCTTCAAGCTCACTTTCAATCCTTAAATTAGTCGCACCGTTAAGCTCTTGCTTTTGCCACCTGATCGAGAATCTATCAGTTAAGAACGTTTCGACCTTCGCATTCCAGCCTTGCAACATGCTATGAATTTCAGGTGATGACAGTGCAATCCAATGAGAAGATCTTCTTGCACCGGTTGGAAGCCCGCTTTCGTAGGTTTTCATCACCTTTTCAATCACAATTTTGGCAATTTCGAGCTCTTGATCAAACTCCCTTTCAAGATCAATATCAGAGAGGCTTTCATTTGAAAGACCGGAATAGTAATAAGCTTTAAACTTCTCCTTGGGTGTTGAAAGTTCATTGTTAAAATCAGTTAACAAATGATTTCGCAGAAAACGTTCATTTCTATAACGATTAGGACCTAACAAATTTTTATTTGCCTTTCGGTCATAGATAGGCTGAATCCAAACATCAGGAGTGATCCCTACATTTTGTATCGAACGTCCAAGAGGTGTGTAATAGCGAGCAATGGTTAGTTTTAGAGCTCTCTCACCAGGAAGTTCAAATATCGTCTGTACCGATCCTTTGCCAAAGCTTTTTTGACCGATAACAATAGCTCGATCGTGGTCTTGGAGGGCCCCAGCCAAAATTTCACTAGCAGAAGCTGAATCTTCATTAAGCAGAATTGCCATTGGGTAATCAACTTCATCATAACCCTTACCTGCAACTTCTACCTCTTCACGCCTACCTTTCGTAGAGACAATGACACCATGCTTCAGAAAAAGGTCGGCGACTTGCACAGCCTGATCAAGCAATCCACCCGGGTTAGATCTTAAATCAAGAATCAGTCCGCCGATCTTTCCGTTATTATTTTTTCTGAATTTAACGATGCTAGATAAAACCTCTCTTGAAGTTCTACTCGAGAAGCTTTCGATAATCAGGTGTAAAACCTTGCCATGAGGGTTATCTATGATCTTTTCTGTAACAGAATCAACATGGATAATTTCACGCTTTAAAATTAAATTTTCTGACGATAGGGCTCCCTCACGCAAAAGACTAATATCAACGAGTGTACCAGGGTCTCCTCTCATATACTCAACTAGTTCATTTAGGGAATAACCAAATGTATCGACCCCATCGATAGATAGTATCCTGTCGTTACGCCTCAATCCTTGTCTAAAAGCAGGACTTCTCGGCAGAGGTTTCAGAACAGTAAGTATTTGGTCTCTTATTCCAACAAGAACGCCGAGTCCGCCGAACGCACCTTCGGTACCCTGTCTAAGTTCTCTGTAGGCTTCTTGGGATAAAAGGCTACTATGAGCGTCGAGAGTTCCCAATAAGGCTCTCAAAACTTGTAAAGTACCTTGAGGTTCAATATTCTTTTTCTTCTTAGGATGATCAAGTCCCATTTGAATATCGATCATACGGCTAATCTCGACGAGTGTGGCAAGCAGGCCGTTGTAATCAAGCTGGTTTGGAATATAAAAGTTTTTTTCTGTCTTCTTTGTCCAAACTTGTAGGCGAGTTCCCTCTCGTTTAGTCATCAAACCTTCTTCTTCGAGAGCCTTCAATGATTGCGATAATATCTTTTCATTGCTGACACGCTCAGGATCTACGTAATAACTTTGGACAATAGAAAGAATAGAATCGATCAATAACACCGATGGAACATTTCTTTCTTCCTCTGTAAGAGAGGGAGTCGCGACCGAAGGTTTTAAGCTTGAAACGGAAGGCTTAGGAGTCTTTGTTTGTTGGTAGGGATAAGATTTAAAGATATAGATCGTCAAACCAACGATGGTCAACAAAATCAAGCGTTGCATAATAATATTCAAATAGCGCATATACTCTCCCATGCCTTGCCCTTATATCGTCCTCATGGCCTCTAAAACTTAATGATTGGAGAGAAAAAAGCGCCTCCTTGGCTGTCGTTAGACCGTTTTTTGAGAACCCTATACAAAAAAAATAAAAATTGGTGTTTTTAAGAAGTTAGAATGACAGATTTTTTAAATCCCCCGCAAATTGCGAAGAATTTTTTCTACAAAATTCGAAAATTAGAGGGAATTTTCTTAAGTTCAAAGACCACCTTGCCGATTTAAAAAAATAATTTTGGTGGTTACTTGAATTTGGGGAAAATCATGGATAACAAAAGACACAAAAGCGAAGAAGTAAAAGTAGCTGTAAAAGCTCACCCCGACAGTTACCAACTTATTATGATGGCAATCTTTTTTGTTGTTCTAATGATTTTTTCTTTAGCTTTCTCGAGTCTTGCAAAAGCTTCAAGTGAATTTGACTTAAAAGATCTGGAAACGAGGATTTGGACAGCTGAAGATTCTCAACTTCCAGAGATTGAAAGGGAAGTCATAAGAGAGCTTCAAAAGAAACCGGGTTCCGTTTACGTACACTATTTGCTAAGTCATTTGTCGATCAGACTACTTTCACAAGACATGTCAGATGTCAGATACCTTGAGCAGGCTTCCTTTCTAGCCCAACAGGCTGTCGAGCTTAACCCAAGGCTGGAGTATGGATACCTGAGCTTAGCGGAGGCTCTCGACTTAACAGGAAATCCTGAAAAGGGTATTCGCCTGCTCAGTGAAGCAATAAACGCTGGGGTTAAGACAACTTGGCGCACCCAATTTACCTTAGCGCGTCTTGGCGCAAATTCCTTAGATCCGAAAGAAGTTCTTAAGATTTTGAAGAGATCGATGGATGCTGAGCACTCGAATCATGATATCGTCGTCCCTTATGTCATTGCATTTCTACAAAGTCATCACCCCCAAAATCAATTGGTTGACGTACTAGATAGGTGGCACTCGGAATATCAGCATGGACTCTTCAGACAGGTGTCTGCAATTGTTTACACACAACTTGGGCAATACCAAAAAGCTCATGAAATATATCAGGATATATTTACTAAGGACTCAGAAAACAGAGAATCTATTATCAATGATGCAATCATACAGTATCGACATTTAAATAAGACAAAGCTTGCAATCGAAATGTTCTCAACAGTTAATCGTCGCTTTGGAAAGCAGATGTCAGCGAATTCAATCTCTGTTGTCAATGCTCACCTTGCGACAGCATACCTGAATGAGGGTAACGACCGGGCTGCAGAAAAGGCTTATATTATTGCGATGCAGCATAGCAGCGACTACAACAAGACTCTAAAGTTTGTAAATCAGTCTTATAAAAACCTAAAAAAAGAACGTCAGTTCGTAGGCTTTTTACGGAAACTCAACTTTGAAGCACCAGGAAGAGCTGTCGCTCACGCGATGCTGGGAGAAACTCTCTCTGAATCTCTCAAAGACCATCTATCAGCAATCGAGTCATTTAAAGATGCTATCGCACTCGATCCTAGCCGAGCTGACTTTTATACAGCTATGGGATTGACCTACTACCGAATGGAAGATTTTAACGAAGCACTACAACTTTTTAAAACGGCCAGACTTTTAGATCCAACCGATGCGACTGCTGTTTACAATGAAGCTTGTATGCTCGCAAAGCTTGGCCGCAATGAAGACGCACTCAATTCCTTAGATCGTGCGATCGCTCTTGAGCCCAACCTCCAAAAGACAGCAAAAGAAGATCTCGATTTTGCCAGCTTAAGAAGCCACAACCGCTTCCATCTTATTACTCACAAACCAATCAAAGAAGCTGGTAACGTTTCACACTAACTTGCGTCACTTAGGGAACAAAGTCTAAACGATGATCGAAAGAGTCCGCGTTCCTTTGACTTTGTATTTTTATCGTCGTGGGATAAAGCAAGCCGTTAATATTGTTAATACTTTCAAAAACAAGCCAGCCGATATAAGAATCGCTTAACTTTCTGTAAGTGAATTGTACGGCATTGAGCATGAAGCTCAACTTATCGATATAAGCAATGAAATGGTCGTCTTCCAAGTTAATCTCGTCTTTGTCATGAGAGAGAAAAAAGACTAAAACAAACTCATTATCAGATTCACTGACAAAGTAGTGATGAGGAAGGATCGCAACAAGACTAGCGATCCGCAAGTAAAAGTCAAGAGATTCAAAATATAAAGCATCCCAAAATCCCAATTTATGGGCTTTTAATTTATAGGGCGAGTCTATGTTCAGCTCAAAAGTCTCATTACCTTTTAAGGTGTAACTTGATGATTCTTTAGTGAGCTTGACCTCTAATTGCTCTTTTTTCTCACTTAGCGGCGTAAAATAGGCCGCAAGAGACGATTCCCATTGATCGGTGACCCTGCCGTGCATAGAAAAATCTTTATCAAGACCGTTTTTTTTGCGGTAACTGGAAATAATTTCTGAAGCTTTTTGCTTAGACTGTTCCTGAAGAACATCTTTTGGGTTCTCTAATAGAGTAGCCGTTTCACAAGAAGTTATGAATAATAGGAAAGATAGCGTCGTGATTTTTATAAAAAACATATTCAACCTAGAACTTCGAAATTCTCTTCAAAAAGGCAGAATCATCTTGCGATCATAAATCAGACTGTCTTTAACAGCTTTCATGTAATCCTCAAGACCCTCGTGCCAAAAAGGATCTTCTATAGAAAATGAATCGAAATGATCTACCGTTGCATGGGAACCAATGATGAGCTTCATGGGCAAGGTTTCATGATCGTATTCGTAAGGAGGTTCTTTCCACTGAAACTCTTGCGGAGCAAACTCCCGTGCCGCCGCTACAATACTCAGAGCTAGATTAAAACTGCGGATTTGATGAGGATCTAGGACGTGAATTTGAAGACCTTGACACTCTTGATCCTGCCATTTTTGCGAGGTGGGTTGAAAGGAACAGGGCCTAAGATAGACTCCTTGAACTCCCTTATTGATTTCTTCAATGCGATCGACAAATGCATGTGGGTCTTTAATAAAAGGTGCTCCAATGAACTGAAAGGGAAGTCCTGTACCTCTGCCTTCAGACACGTTTGTACCTTCGAAAATTACCATTCCTGGAAAAACGTAAACAGGATCAATCGTTGGTAAGTTGGGAGATGTAATGACCCAGTTTCTTGCCGTTTCGTGGTAGTATTGAGATGGAATCCAATCGCTTAATGGGACGACTTCTAGATCTGCTTTGATGTCTTTATTGAAGTACTGAGCTGCTTCACAAGCAGTAAGGGCGTGCCTCATGGGAATAGGATAAGGTCCTACAAATGATTTAGCGGCAGGATCAAGCACCCGCCCTTCAACAACTTCTCCTCCAAGCGGATTGGGACGGTCTAAAACGACAACCTTTTTTCCATAGGCTTTAGCTGATCTTAGACAAGCAGCGATCGTCGCTTTAAACGTGTAGATACGACACCCAACTATTTGGAGATCAATGATGAGCGTATCGAGATGCTGCATCATTTTTTCTGTCGGTTCTCTTGTGTGGGAATAAAGACTGAAGACTGGTAACCCTGTTGCTAGATGTCTAGCATCTTCGGTCTCAATCATGTTGTCCTGCACAGTTGCTTCAAAGCCATGCTGTGGACCAAAAAGGCAGGTGAGCTGCTTACCTAGCAGCTCTCTGCAGACAAACCATGATGGCGTAAAATCCTGAGTGATGGAAGCTTGGTTAGCTAGCAAGCCACACCTTCCCCAAGAGCTGAGTTTTTCGCGGCCTAATGACTTAAGGTTTTCAAGCCCCACTTTAAGCATGGACGACCTTTTTTAGAGCAGAAGTAAGATCTTGGTATTTTTATAAGCTATCGACCAACTTTTGCAGACATTCTTCAATCGAAGAACCGCTCACAGATTTGAGCTGCTGAGAAGGGTCCGTCGAATGTTCACCGTGGCCTGTGTAAAGGCCGCCAGGACCTTCATCTACTTCTATTTTATAAGTAGATCCACTAGCTAAATAAGTGAAATGATGAACTTTAAAGACTTTATGATTTGCAGGTAACTTTATTTTGTCCCAATCCATGGGTGACTCCTATGAGGGAGTAAAACAGAATGATATAACATACTCGATCATCTGAAATTTTAACCGAGATACAGAGATAAAAAAAGCTTTGAGTTTATTGACCGACGCTTTATTGCTCGTCTGTACTATTATTGATCGCACTGACGAGAGCCGGTTTTTTAGCAAAAATCGCTTTTATCATCCTAATCTTTACCTCTGCAGTCACCCGGCTTTGGAAGGAAGAATGGACAACTATTTGCTGATCGTCACGTTTGACAACCGACTTCTTTTCTACCGCAAATGCTGAACTTTCGAAAAAGCTAAAAAATGTGAGAAAGCAAAATAAGTGGCGGAACTTCATGATGGCCTCCTTAGGTCTGAAAACCTAGTCGTCGTTTTTCCACTAAGGAGGCTATAAAAAGATAAACTGGTTAGGCGACAGTGTCTTCAGGGTTATCACCAACTTTACGACCAATAAAATCTAGTAGAGCTTTTTCCTGCTCTCTTTCTATCTGGACGATTCTTACTGCTATTCCTGGTCCAGACTCTTGCGCCGCGTTGTCGGTAGGGTAAACCACCCTTGCCATCTTGCCATTGAAGAAGATGCTATTGCCTTCTTCAAGCTCTAGCCACACTTCCATAATGCTAGAGGGCGTGAAAGGAAAGCGTCCCGGAGCTTCAAAGTCGAGAAAAAATCCTTTGTTAGAGATATCTCTGGTCTGTAGGTCATATCTGACTTCAGCACCAATTGAGCCCATAATAACTCTTAGAGGATCTTTTAGTTTTAATCGTAAGTTACGTCTATTTTCGCGACCCACGGATCTCACCTTTCTTCACTAATAACCCATTCGAAGGAGGTATCGGCAAACACCTTTGAAGCTTAAGGAGGCAAAAAATCTCTTGTTTTTTTAATAAGTTAAATCTTGAAGATAAGTCCAACGACATGATGAAAAAAAAATCAGATTTGTTTTTAAGCAAAAAAAGGTGGCTGAAAAACCACCTTTTTAAATTATATCAAGCGATTACATCTTTTTTGTGGTTTTGAGTTCGTCTTCGATGATTCTCTCAAAAGCAGCATAGGGCTGCGCACCTGAAATCCTTCGACCATTGATAAAAAATGCTGGTGTTCCAGTCACACCTAGTTTTACTCCCGACTGATAGTTACGATCGATAATCGTTAATGCTTTTTGGGGATTCGCAACACATTTTTCCCATTCCGCCATATTAACGCCGATATCCTTGGCATACTTTTTAAAGTCCGCATCTGTAAGAGCATTTTGATTTTCAAAAAGCTTCTCGTACATTTGCCAATAACGTTTTTGAAAACCGGCACATGTGGCCGCTACAGCAGCTGGCTTGGCACGGCTATGAAAGTTGAGAGGAAAATCTCTCACAATCCACCGGATCTTTCCTTTGTAGTTGGTCAAGACTCTTTTGACGTCTGGCTGGACCCTTTCACAGAACGGGCATTGATATTCCGAATATTCGATAATGGTAATAGGACATTTGTTACCAGCACATTTGATTGGTTCAATTTGATCGGGTTTTGGTCCGTATCTAACCTGATCTGTATCACGCACCGTTAACTTAAAGCGAGGCTCTTTAGGGCGCGGATAAACAATGTCTAAATCACCTTTTTTAATGGCATCTTGAATAATATTTTGGATGAGATCTCTAGATGTTTTTTCGCGCAGATAAGCTCTCACTTGACGCTTCTGCTCTTCCTTTGGCAGCTTACTAAGCTGCGGGTTATCTTTAAAACGATCGAGAGTCAACTGTACCTCTTGATCAGTAACCTTGACATTTTTTTCAAAAAACTCCTGTCTGACTGTTGAGACAGGCTTGCCTCTTTCCTTTGCCATTTTTTCCCAGTAACTATCGAGAAACTTTTCTTGGGCAAAACGTTCGATGAGTTCATATTTTTTCTTATCAATATCATAAAAGGCCGACTGATCTTCCTTTTTTAACTCCTCGAGGCTTGTCTTTTTGCCAAAGATTTTAAATGCGGTTTGATCTGCTGCAGAAGCCATAGGAATACAGATCGAAAACACTAACGCCATCTTTATTAAAGTACGTCCTAAATTAACCATTGTTTGTTTGATTCCTTGTTTAAGTAAAAGAATGTAAGCCCATTTGAGGTTCAGAATAAACATTCTAAAGAATAGGAGATGAGAAGTCTCTGAGATATTAGCTTAGATGACTTCTTACCTGGAGAAATAATATCAGCGACACACAGAATGTCTATCTTTTCATGAAGAAAATAAGCAAACCACAAACCGCCCCACTCGTTCGATATCATAATAAAAATTAATTATTTTTTAATTTTTAATAATTATTTTTTTCTAAGTTTGAAACTTTTAATGTCGAAGACATACAAAGCAAATTTTGAATCTAGAAAAAGTAGAGCTTATGATCAAATTTATCCAAGCACTTATTATCTTCTTTATACCAGGAACTCTTTCCGCATCGCAAAACTGCAAAGGACTGTTTGAGGAGGCCGACAAACGACCTCTGATAGAAGTCTGC
>CAZBDM010000139.1:4575-9232 GCA_964490675.1 uncultured Oligoflexales bacterium | reverse complement strand
CAATGGTTGCCTGTGGATCCTTGTAATCATCTGAGGTAATCAGCTCTCTAATAGCCGCCCGGAATCGATCAAATAAGTGTCTTTTGATATAGATTCTTTCCGAAGCTTTTAAATTTTCAAGAAGATAAACATGAAAGCCAAGTGGATCGATAAAACGGCTAATTTTAAACTTATAGCGCCTACCATGGGATTCGGTAATCCCTTTGATGATTGAATCAGATGTTAAAAAACCTGGAACGGCCAATATCTTCTCCACCTATCTATCGCACTAAAATCGAAACTCTTCTATTACTTGCACGAGCACTGTTTAGCTTGCGACCACGTAAGCCTCTGACTTTTACCCTAGGTCTATTTGCTGCATAACCGACTATACGCAGTCTCTTTTCTGAAAAACCATATGAAATAAGAAAGTTTGCTACACTACTTGAACGCCTTCCAGATAATGACCAATTGGTTTCAAGTTCTTGTCCGATTCTTTTAAAAAGAGGACGATCATCCGTATGACCTTCAATATCAAGCGTGTACTTAGTTTTCAAAATCACAGCTAACATAGGCAATAAAGGACGAAGTGCCTCTTTTTTTAAGACAGAGCTGCCGGTATCAAAAAGAATCTTTGAATCGAGATCTAACCGCACACCATCCTTGTCCCTCCGTACTCGGACACCTCTGGTTGATTTAGAAATATCCTCTAATTTCATTGCTAGTTCAGTGAGCGTGCCTTTTACTTCTCCAGTGAATCCCATACGCAGCTTTTCAAATGATCCGATCTCAATTTTACTCATTCCTATAATCATCACAAAGAAAGCAGTAAGAAGAAGCATAAGATCGCTGAAGCTAATATAAAAAGGATTTAGCTTATTTTCATCACGTATGTTTTCAAGTTCTGTCAGCTTCATTTTATACTGCTCTTACTAACTGTTCTTTCTCCATCGAGCGTTCCTCACGACTAAGGAGCACTCCCACTTTACTCATCAGTTGCTTGTGGGACTCAAGGAAAATCTTATTATGATGTTCAAGACGCCCTGACAAAGGCGTGAAGACAATTGACCCGAGCCCTGCCCCGTATGCTGTTGTCATAAGGGCAAGGGACATAGAAGGTCCAATTTGACTAGGATCACTTAGAGATTTTAAGACCCCAATAAGCCCAATAACCGTTCCGAAAAGGCCCAAAGCAGGTGAGATCACCGCTGCTCGATTCATCATATCAACCGCAACTTGTCTCCCCAAGAATTCATCTGAAATGCGCGAGGTGACGAATTCATCGATCTCTTCAAAAAGCAGACCTTGGTTGTGCATATAAACCACATCGTTGAGCAGCTCGCCATTCAACTCATGGCCTTCTCTCAAATCAGAAATGAGGAGATCATTGATAATCGCATCATCTAGCTGGCGAATCACTGACATGATTTTCTTCTCAGGAGTTCCGAGGAAGGATCGCAAAACAATAACAAGGCTCTTTAGAGAACTACTGAAGTCGAATTGAAAGAGAAGTGTCGCAAATGTTCCTACAACAACAATAATAAAACTACGAAAATCCAGATAATGCTTAGCCGCATCGAGATCTCCCATGCCAAATAGTACAGCTGCTAGGCCGATGCTACTCAAAGTCAGAGCGAGAGGATCAAACCTTTTCCTCGTTGTCTGCAAATATTTTCTTTCTCTAAGCCCCTTCATCGATTTCTCTCTTTTCACTCTCTTCAATATTTAAAGCAATTCCTTGATAGTAAACTTCACCCAATTGATGCTTAGCAATATCTTGCTGTACTTTATCGGTAAAAGTATGAGCAGAAACGTAAGGTACTTTTTGAAATTTTATTAGGTGATTCTTCAAACGATAGATAAGAAGCCTATCACCACGTTTAAGAGTTCTGATAAGATCAGCTTCTTCTTCGTTGCGTGAATCAATGACGTAGGTATTACGTAAACTATTCCTTACTTTACAGCCTTCACCTTCGACAACTAAAACATCAGCTACTTCAGGCGTGAGGACTTGTCCTTTTGACATATAAAAAAATACACCTTTGATACGTCCTTGATCCATATAGACAATACAAGGATCATCTACATCGGGTATCAAATTGATCTGAAGCATGGGTACACTTACCATTTTCTGCCCGACTTTGATGACGATCGATCGATTACTAATTTCGATATCTCTCACCTTGCCAAGACGCATCTGAGGAGGCAAAAGATTTTGCGAAGAAATAGCTCGTGATGCTTGGCGATTCTGATTTTTTTCAAAAAGAAGCTCTTTTGACAGTTCTGCGACCTTCACTCTCAGTTGATCGTTTTCCTTCTCCAATTTTGAAACTCTTTGATTGAGCTTCTTTTGGCTTTCATTTTTTTCACCAAGCTCATTCTTTTTCTGAGTTTGTAATAGAGTAAGCTGAGCTTCGTATGCTTCGATTTCCTTGTAAAATTGTGAAAGGAGCTCACTGACCTGGTTTTTCTCCGGTAGTTTTGTTGCAATGGTAGGGAATTGAATCTTAGCTATAGAATTATCTCGTGAACTTGTACGCGCTCTTACCGCAAATGTCATTTGATCAATCACAGCCAAGATGTTTTCAAAGTTGCCGACATATCCATGGCTTTCAAGGAGGGTTTTTGCAACTTGATAGACATTGTGAAAAGCAACACGATCAAGCGTTACTGAAAAGACGTTTTCAGACTCTAGGTATTCCGAAGAAGACAAACGAGCATCATAAGAGGCGCGACTAAAGTCACACTCACCTTCTTCAGTAATAATAAAGACGGATCCATCCGAACTCTGATACTTCACAGCGTCCTTTCTGTGTCCTGCAAAAACTCTACAACTCTAATCTGAAAATTCTCATCAACATTTCTATTTTTTTCGGATGATTTTCGAAAAAACCAAGATCAAACTCTGCTCAAAAAAACTATTACCAAAATGAATGAATGTTTTGATCTTTGATTTTTCTATAAAAAAATTTAGTTTTAGATAAATTCATTTTCACTACCCATAAATAATTCTTGTAAACTTCAATTATTTTATTTTCTTACAACCTCCTTCTAAGAATTCAAATTCTAATGACGATAGGCCAAATTAAGTTCTGGGGGTTATTCCCAATGGCCCCATAAATATGCGAGAGTAGAGAGGTCATAATCAATGTTTCAAAAAAGTAACATTAGCTTTGTGCTGGTGGTGTTAAGCATGTTTATTGTTAGCTGCGGTAACGATGCTTCATTTTCCTCCACAAGTACAACAGCTGCTAAAAACGCTAGCCAAACAATCGAACCAGCAAGCACAGAAGTCGACCAAACATCAGCAGAGGAAAGCAACGGAAACTCTCAAGACGCAGTGATAGACGTCGAGAGAGAAGGTGATGTTGGCAATCCTGAAGAGGAAGACTCAGGTCTCATCATAGAAGACGGATTATTGAGGTTTACACAAGATTACACAGGTATTGCAACAAGCCCTAACACGCCTGGTCCCGACATCATGTTCCTTGTCGACACTAGTGGTTCGATGTCACAAGAAAAGCAGTATTTAGAAAACGCAATTGCTGCTTTTATGAATGACTTCGTCAACCTAGACTTACCGATGCATCAAGTTTACATGGTCGGTCAAGACTTTAGATTTCCTGAAACTGTCAAAGATCTACCTAATTTTTCAACAGTCAATGCAAGAATAAATAGTACGGACGCTCTTTATAAGTTTTTAGATATCGTCGATGGTGACATTTCTTTGGACTTACCGCTACGAGCTGACGCTCCCAAAGAGGTCATTGTTGTCACCGATGACAATTCAGCTTTATCAGCGACTGCTTTTCTGGACCAATTGAGTGCTCGAAATATTAACAATGTTTCGGTGAGTGGTCTTGTCGGTCTTAAAGCCGGTGTAAACACTCCCACTTGCACCATTGCAAGTGTCGGTACTGTCTACCAACAATTAGCAGTAACCCCCGACAAAAAAGGTCTTATCCAAGATGTTTGTAACAACAATTGGAACGCTCTTTTAAAGAACCTTGCGAAGTATATCATTTCGAAGATTCTGCAGACTAACTATAAGCTCGATAAAGTCGTTGCTTCAGAAGAGAACATTGAAGTGAAAGTCGATGGCCAGCTTTTAGATCGAAAACAATACGAAATTGATAAAGATAAAAATGAAATCGTTTTTTCTCCAGACTATGCACCGAAGGAAGGCGTGCCTTTTTCGGTGAGTTATTTGACCTTTCTTGAAGATTAAGAAAGCCCCAAACTTAGAGAAGCAAAACTGTGGTGTGCAAATAGCGAGACCCCCCATCGGGAGTCTCGCTCTTCTGGTTATAGCTTGTGAGCAGTTGAGAACATCACACTTGCGTACTTACCGATAGTCACCGTCAACCATCCATCTTCATTAACCTCAAAAGAGTCGCCCGTGCACTCACCGTCTTTTTTCGAACCGGAAGTGAGGTTGCAATAATCCCCAGGAGAGAGTTGGGTTTTGAAGCTATGAGTGACACTACGCCCGGTATTGTTAAGAGCAACAAATCCCCGGTTACCACGACCAAACCCAACAACGTTTGCTTCAGGAGACGCCCACTCTACTACTGGAGTATCGCCAGCCCATTTCCTAAAGCCGACAGCATTTTGAATTGCCAACCAACGGTGCTCACAGACCCACTGATCAAAGCAGTTATCATTACCGAAGTCATAA
>CAZBDM010000139.1:0-4565 GCA_964490675.1 uncultured Oligoflexales bacterium | reverse complement strand
TGTTTCATTGCTTCCGTATCGTCGGGGAGGCCCCTGATTTGCATCGCCAAATCGGTAACTAGACATCACTCTAGGAATACCGTAAGGCCAAGCAAGCATAAAAACATTTGCTAACACATATCTCGCTCCCTCGCGGTGAGTTAAAACAGAATTGCCGGCCCCATGTCCTCTTTGATTATCGTGATTATCAACAAATGAAACGGCATCATTGTCAGGACTCATTCCCCAAGAATGACCAAAATACTGTAACCATCTCAAATCGCCTGAACGAATTGTGCGACTTAGTTCTTTTCCATATCTAAATTCTGTGATACGTCCATTCCAGAAATAATGAGAAGCACGAATAGGCTCTCCCCCAAGATCGATCACTTCCTGATAAACAAACGGATCTTTGCCATGTTCGTTTCTGAGAATAGAAAGAATCGCACCGATATCATGACTTGGCATGTGCTTTGCGCCATCGATACGGAAACCTGCAACGCCGACATTCATAAGGTGATTAAGAAAACCCGCTAAACGTCTTCTGACATAGTCAGAATCAGTTTTCAAATCGCTAAGAGTAACGAGATTGCAGTGTTGGACTTCCCAAACATCATGGTAATTCTGAATCGGATGATTTGGTCCATTACGACCGCACTGATTAAAATCCCACCAATTGTAGTCTTGGTATGAATACCTCCAGTAAGGCGTTCCAGCATAACCAAACTTTTGTTGGCCCTCTGAAATACGGTCTAGACCAGTCATGTGATTGATCACCGCATCGACGTAGATTTTAACTCCGACGTTATTGCAGCGTTCAATCATCGACCTAAAAGCTTCTTCGCTGCCACTTCTGCTTTCAAGTTTATAACTTACAACCTGATAGCGCTCCCACCATTGACCCTCGGCAATGATGTGCTCATGGGGTGGTGACACTTGGACGGCTGTATAGCCACTTGGTCCTAGAACACTCTCGCACTCTCTGGCAACATCATCCCAACGCCACTCAAAAAGTTGTACGATGACATCAGAGTTAGGTCGCGATGCAGCAAAAACGGTGGATTGAAACAAAAAAGATAGAATGAATGCACTTTTAAGTAAGTGCGCTAATTTCACGGTGCCCATATCAGCCTCCTCTGCAAAATCAATAAAATCTAGCCGTATGTAGACAGACCTTCGGTACGCTTGCTGGGCAAACGAAGGACCCGACCTTCTTGGGGGATAAGAGAAGGGATTTCTTAACGAGGTTATACTCGTTTTGACGGATAAAAGGGAGTAAAAAAACTTTATCAGGCAATTAGTATTTAAAATGTTGCTTTATTGAAGGTCAGAATGACACGGCAATGTTGAAATTCATAAAAATGTTAAAAAAGCTGCCCTTTGTATTAAAAAGGACAGCTGATACTGAAAACTACTCAGAAATTAAAGCCTTGAACTTAAAGCCACCCAAATACGTAGCATCGTGGTGTGGGTGCTCATCACCTTCTTCCATCGAATCTTCAAGCTCATTAACAAGCTCATCATTTCTATGACCTTCTGATCTCACTTTGAAGATATCGCCGTAATAAATCGCCTTGTTTGTTCCTCTTAAATAAGTCCCGCGGAATACTTTCGCATACCCTTCTTCGAGCTCGTGGTCTCTCACAAATACGACGTAAAAGATTACTCGTCCATTTTTGTGAGTCGAAAAGAAATGATGAGCGACTTTTTCATGATCACCGACTTTCAAGACCACATCACCTTCACCGCGAGCGGGAACAACAAGAGCTGCTTGACGCTTGACAATTTCACCACTTGGCATTTTGTAAAAGATCTTTCCTGGTGCTTCGACAGAATCGACTGCCATTGCACTACCTGCAAACATTAAGAAAAACGCAGTACAGATTGCACGCAACATACCCTTCTCCTTCTAAATCTGATGTCTGTTGATTGTTCTGACGTGATTATAGAGAAAAGCTTTTCGCTAAACAATCATTTTGGCGCATTCACACTGGCAAAGCTTGGCCAGCAATGGTTTAGCTCACTTCTTTAAGGCCTTCTAAAGCTCTTTTTGTAAAAGCGTTGAGATGATCGATAAAAGCATCGATGTCTTCGAGACCGGATTCGGCTTTGGCAAGTTTTTCTATCTGGGCGGCAACTTCAGACATCTGGCTATAGCCATAGCTCCCAAGGGTGCCTTTGAGCTGATGAGCAGTCTTTCTAATCTCTTCCCACTTTTCTGATTTAACCGTCTCTCTAAAGTCTTCTAAGACCTGCGGCAAATCGTTAACATACGTCTCAACAATGGGACGCAGCTGCTGATTACTCGCATAAGGGGAAATAAGAGGGGTATCGCTGCCTTGAAAGGCTGTTTCTTTGGTTTTATGGTTATCTATCAAGCTTACTTGCGCAGGTTTTTCTTTTGTAGACTTCTTGTTGTACCAATAATCTGCCGTTGCTATCAGTTGGCTACGCTCGATCGGTTTAATCAGGTAGTCATCACAGCCGGCATGGAAGGCACGCTGTCTTTCCGATTGGTTAGCGTGAGCGGTTAAAGCGATAATAGGTTTTTTGTAACCATCTTTTCGCAACTGCTCAGTAGCCTGATAGCCGTCCATCACTGGCATTTGCAAGTCCATAAAAACCAGGTGAAATTCTGACGCCTCTGCAAACTCGACCCCCAATTTGCCGTTTTCAGCAACCACCACTTCAGCACCTGCTTGCTCAAGAAGCGTTTTGAATAAAACAGAGTTGGCATGTCCATCTTCGACAATCAACACCTTCGCACCTTTTAGGAGTTTAGCGTTAATATCGTAACCAAAAGCATCGATGGTTTGATCAAACTTGACTCTTTCCACTCCCTCCAAAGTCCCCGGATCAAAAGAAAAGCAAAAAGTGCTCCCTTTGTCGACTTGACTCTTTAACAGAGCAAGATCGCCTCCCATCTTAAGAGCAAGCTTATTAGCGATCGTCAATCCAACTCCGGTACCACCAAACTTTCTTGTGTGACTATTGTCTACTTGTTCAAATGGAGTAAAAATATATGTATGAAGCTTGGGATCAATTCCACATCCCGTGTCTTCAATTTCAAATTCGATAAGAGGTAAATCGTTAAAAGCTACTTCTCTAATTTTCAGGACGACTCGGCCTTTGTCAGTAAACCGTACGGCGTTATCAAGTAGCTTTTCCAGCACTTGCCTCAGCCTGCCAAAATCGGTCTCAACCGCACGTGGCAAAGCTGTTTCGAACTCGATCATAAAGTCGAGACCTTTTTCTTCGGCGGCTCTCTTAAAAGGTGAGATTACGACCTCAATTTCTTTAAAGAAATCTGATTTTCGCGCTTGCACTTCTAGTGATTCAGACTGCAAGAGCGATAAATCGAGAATATCGCCAATCACTCTATTAAGTGCTTTTGCGTTTTGTTTAATATGGAAGGCGTACTGATTGATCTGTGAAATGTCGAGATCTTTTCGATCGAGAAGATCAGAAAAACCGATAATTGCAGTGAGAGGGGTTCTTAATTCGTGATTCATACGGGTCATAAATTTAAGTTTATTATCAAGTGCACGGGCGACTTTGTCCGTCCTCATCCCCTCCTCAGGAGAAGAAGGCTCGGCAAATTGATCAGCAAATAATTTATTTGCTAGATTTGATATTATGGCATTACCCTTAGGCCTACGAACCATATAGATCGTGATTAAGAAACTCGTAACGAAACTTATCCCAACCACAGAAAAAGCGCCGACAAACAGCGGAAGACTCAAAGCCTCAGCTAATCTTATATGAAGGTTAGAGAGCAAAAGACCGCCACTCAATAAAGTCGATAGGCAAACTCCAAGCGTGACAGAGCTCAGTAAGGCCGTGATGCGAAGCACAGTTCCAAAATCTGAATTGTCTTGCCGTTTTGTCACTCTGACTTCCGTTCCCTCAATAAAAAAGTTCTGGCTAAAGAAGGCTCCTATATGGCTTCCAACTTCCCAGCCAATAATGATAATTAAGCCCAATGTGGTCATCGGAGCTAAGCCAGCGAGACTTCAATTTTTACTTAATGATCGCAATGACTTGAGCCCAAAAGACCTATGTAAAACCATGTGTGAATTTTCCCAATAGGCAAGTTTAGCTTTGCGGCTCTTTCGATAAAGTGCTAATGGTAAATGGCAAACTGCCAACTTTTCTTGATATTTTTAGACACTTAGGTTTGACATAAAAAATGCAGCAACAATCGCCACAGATTCTCTCCGAGAAGATTCGCAAACAAATCGTTACCGCTTTAGCAGATTACCAAATGTTAAAATCCGGTGATAAAGTTCTCATGGCTGTCTCTGGAGGCAAAGACTCGACCATTCTCCTGCTTCTTTTAGACGAGATTAAGAAAAGAGCTCCTTTCGCATTCGACTACCAAGCCATCATGATTGACCAAAAACAACCTGGTTTTCGACCAGATGAATATTTGTCTTGGCTTAGAGAAAAAGCAATCGAAGTCACACTCATCCAAGAAGACACTTACAGTATTGTCCGACAGAAAGTCGAACCTGGCAAAACTTTTTGCGGCCTATGCTCACGACTCAGAAGAGGCATCCTCTATACCTATGCGCAAAGGCATGGCT
>CAZBDM010000138.1:7159-9235 GCA_964490675.1 uncultured Oligoflexales bacterium | reverse complement strand
AGCCATAGGCAGACAGTTGCACTGAGTTTATGGCCTTTTATTAGCCCTAAACTTTGCTTAGCTATCTGCTGTCTATGTAAATAAATGTTTCGCACGCCTAATCCTTTTAAAGGTTCCAAATGAAACGCTCTTGTCGTCATTTGGGTAAAAAATATTTAGCTTCATTTAAAAGTCTGGGTATTTTTAAATGGTCCCAGACCACAACCATTTTTATTTAGATAGCTTTACACCATCTAAAAGACCGGCTAGGCCGTCAAACATTGTCACAGTGTCAACCTTCTGCATGATCTCCTGCGCTGCTTCAATTTCTTTCAGACGCATCATGATAGGGTTGTCTTCAATCAGCTTTGCTGTGTTTAAAAGGCTGCGTGTCGAAGCTGTTTCTTCACGCCTTTTAATCACGTTTGCTTCAGCGTTTTTCTTTGCGGTGATTACTTGATTTAAAATGTCTTTTAAATCACCTGGCAGAATAATGTCACGCACACCTGCATATTTTACAGTAATACCGACATCTTTTGCAGCCTCGTCAATCACCGAAAAGAGTTCTTTTGACAAAGAGTCTTTCTCCGCCAGTAAGTTATCAAGAGTCTGATGACTCACAAGCTCTCTTAGCGCAAGCTGAGCACGATTATATAGGAAGCTTGTTGCACTTTGTGAAACGTCGATAAATTTATCAACATTTTCAACTTGGTAACTTACATCCAGGTTCACGCGCAGAGTCATGTTATCTTTTGTCATAAGCTCCTGGCCACTAATCGCCATTTGCTCAAGACGCATTTCTTGTGCCCTAAATTCGAATGGTTCGACGTTTTTCCACATTGCGTAAGTACCCGCTTCAAGCTGACGTCTTTTACCATCAGCAGTGAAAAGAACACCGATAGAACCCTGGGCGACGTTATAAACACTCATCACTTGCGACATTTTCGCATAACGATAAAACTCTGAGATTTTGTTGTGTCTAATCACTGGATCTACTGCAGAAATTTTTTCAATGTCAAAGCTTCTTAAGTTTTTCCAGTAAACATATTCACCTGTTTCTAAAATGATGAATATACGTCCTTTAACCCAGATGACGGCTCTTTCAAGGTGATCAACGTTGACAACCTCAAGCTCATCTTTAAGCCACTCGCAATCTTTAAGGACTTCAACATCCTTTTGATCAGAAATAAAGGGCTGGGACATCTCCCATCTTTTCACGTTATAGCCACGAAGATAAAACTTATATGGCTTTTCATTAGCCTCTAAGAGTCTTAGAGGTACCTTGTTGCGATAAAGCACAACTTTTTCGTCTTGACCTACAATAAATCTGTACATGTTAAAAACCTCCTCTAGGTTTTTGTCTTTTTTTGTGATGACCTATCCAGCGCCTCTTGATCATGATCGCCTTTTCTCATCTGCGAAACTGGCAGGAGAAGTCTTTGGGGACATCCTCCATCTACAAAAGTAGATCAAAGATGTTGCCAAACACTCGTCATAGCCGGCTCGGCAAGAAGACAAAAGCCTCCCACGTAGGTTGATTTAAGAATGCAAGCAAACTTAAACCGACCGTCGATTTACTAGACAAGTCACCCTTTGATTGTGGTGTCCATAGTAGGGATTGAACCTACAACAGCTAGATCCTTAGTCTAGTGCTCTACCATTGAGCTATATGGGCAAATTCCAATTAACAGTTGGAGCCTTAAATCATACCGGTACGTCAGTTGGTACACCGATGACGCCGTCAAGGTTTACAGAACCTTTTAATGATTATTAGCCGTCTTTTATCGTCCAAAAAGCAGATCAACTTTGACTTCAAAGCGTTCAAGATACTTTTTCAAACGATCTGCATCGTTAACGCTTTTTTTCCTTTCACGTGACGCTTGAAAAAGCTTACGTCCCGCTTCAGAAAGAGAGCGGCTTTCTTTACAGATAGCAATCACTCCCTCAAGTTGCATCAGATCAAAATGATCGATAGCTTCTATGGACTTTTCATCAAGAACCGTCATTAACTGGTTATATGAAAACTCATCATCTTCACTGCCCCAGCCGGCTTTAAGTCTTTCAATCTCATCCGAAACAACCGCTTCGGTGATGCGA
>CAZBDM010000138.1:5535-7149 GCA_964490675.1 uncultured Oligoflexales bacterium | reverse complement strand
GCTGGTGACAAGATCGCCATACGCGTAATAGCGGCATTGAGATCACGAAAGTTGCCGTGCCAAGGTGCTGTGCCAGCAAACTGCAGAAATAACTTTCGGGCTGCTTTATTAAAGCGGACCTCTGTTCCTGTTTTTGCTGAAAAAGCATCAAGTTCATACTCCAAGTTTGGTTCAATATCCTCCGGCCTCTCCGCCAGACCGGGAAGCTTATAGGTCCAAAGATTAATCCTTGCTAGTAAGTCTTCCCGAAATGTTCCTTTTTTTACTTCTTTCAAAAGATCGCGGTTGGTGCCTGCAATCAATTGAAAATCACTCGTTACTTCCTTGTCTGCTCCTAAGGGCAGAAAGGTTTTTTGTTCGATGGCTTTTAAAAGCATCGCCTGTTCGTCAAGACCGAGCTCACCAATTTCATCAAGAAAGATAAGCCCGCCGTCAGCAGCTTTTAAAAGTCCGTCTCTTGTTGCTTGCGCACCGGTAAACGCTCCTTTTTTATGACCAAAAAGAGTCGACATGGCGTTATCGCCACGAAGGGTTGCACAGTTCACTTCAACGAGTTCACCCTTAAGCAGTCTTTTTTGCTGCTTAAGCATATAGATCCTACGCGCAAGCTGGGTCTTACCAGCTCCTGTGGGACCTGTGAGAAGAATCGGTTCTGCTGAGGCAAAAGCGACCTTTTCAATCTGATCAATCATGCGGTTAAACTCTTTATTGCGAGTGGCGATTCCTGCTTTTAGAAAAGAAACATCAGAAGCAGCTTCTTCACCATGCCGCATGGCTATTTTGTCGTAGCGGCTCAGATCAAGATCAATAACATGAACCGAGCCTTTTGGATCTCCTTTTGCTTTGCCAGCGCGGGGAGAACTCTGTAACAACCTGGCAGGGATGTGGCGCGACTCCGCAAGAAGAAACATGCAGATCTGAGCGACGTGTGTGCCGGTTGTAATATTTAAAAGGTAATCCTCTTTTTCAGGGACGAAGTTCATCTTTCTTGAAAAATCATAGAGAGAAGAATAAACCTCTTCAAAGTCCCAAGGATCACTTAAAGTCATCGCATGTGTTGTTACTTTAGTTTGCGGTGAGGCTTCTTTGATGTCATCAGCGATGATGTCTCTTAGAGTCTCGAACCGCCTCTCATATAAAAGTTCGTAGCGATCGACTTTAAAATCGTCTTGTTGGCAGACAGAAACTGTCGGCCGCCAACGCTGCCACCTTTTAGGTGACTTTCCTTGATCTAGATTGGTTCCTAAGATGCCAATCACGACCGTTTGCTTTTTCTTTTGCAGGGCTTGTGCCAAAACTCTTCCCCTTTCGAGAGCTAAGATAATTATTTCATATATTCAGGTAGTTAAATGCATGAGGCCTGCTTTTACGCAATGCTAGCCACCCTCTCATCGGTCATTTTCTTATAATATTTTATAAGTATTTATAAAAATATATAAGTTAATAGCCGATCTTTGTCTGGCTGAAGCGAGAACTTTTGCAGATTACATAGACTTAGACAGGAATCTAACTCTGGCCCAACTCCTGCATTATGTTATGGGAGTACAGATGATAAATCGTGAGGACGAACATGAAAGATAAAAAAACAACTAAATACGAAGTCATCAAACCCGC
>CAZBDM010000138.1:0-5525 GCA_964490675.1 uncultured Oligoflexales bacterium | reverse complement strand
ATAAAAGCATGGACAAAAGGTGTTCTTTTCGAAGATAAAGCATGAGAACAAGCAAAAGCTCTTGCGAGCCTTCCTTTTGTCTTTAAGCACGTTGCTATCATGCCAGATGTGCATGCTGGTAAAGGCGCCACCATCGGTAGTGTCATCCCAACCCAAAAAGCGATTATCCCAGCAGCTGTGGGTGTTGATATTGGTTGCGGTATGATTGCACAAAAAACATCTTTAAAAGCAAAAGACCTTCCTGAGTCTTTAAAAGAGCTAAGAACAAAAATCGAAAAAGCGGTGCCTCACGGCATGAACCGCACAAGAGGTGGTCGTGATTCTGGTTCCTGGGGCCATGTTCCTGATGATGTCGCTCTTAATTGGAAAAGCCTGGAGGACGGCTTTAAAAAGATCTGTTCTAAACACAAAGTGGTTAAAGACACCAATAATATTGTTCACCTAGGTACCCTTGGTACGGGCAATCACTTTATTGAAGTCTGTCTTGATACAGAAGATTCTGTTTGGGTGATGCTTCATAGTGGATCGCGCGGTGTCGGAAACCGTATTGGCCGTCACTTTATTGAGCTTGCAAAAAAGGAAATGGAAAAGTGGATGATTCATCTTCCGCACGCTGATCTTTCTTATCTTCCTGAAGGCTCAGAGTATTTTAAAGATTATGTAGAAGCGGTGCATTGGGCGCAGGAATTTGCGCGTATCAATAGACAAGTAATGATGAAAAGAACCCTTAAAGCTCTTACAGAAACTGACGGCATTCCACCCTTCACCCTTGAAGAAGCAGCAGTAAACTGTCACCACAACTACGTTTCCATCGAAAACCATTTTGGTGAAAATGTTTACTTAACCAGAAAAGGCGCCGTAAGAGCGGGTAAGGGTGATCTTGGTATTATCCCAGGAAGTATGGGCGCAAGATCTTTTATTGTCAGAGGTCTTGGTAATGAAGACAGCTTCTGTAGCTGTAGTCATGGCGCGGGCCGTATAATGTCTCGCATGGAGGCTAAAAGACGCTTTACAGTCAAAGATCACGAATATGCGACGCAGGGAGTGGAGTGTCGTAAAGACCCGCAAGTCATTGATGAGACTCCAAAAGCTTACAAACCGATCGAAAAAGTCATGGAAGCTCAAAGTGATCTTGTTGAAATTGTCCACACTTTAAAGCAGATTGTATGTGTTAAAGGTTAATTTCATCGGGAATTTCTGAATGCTGTCGCTAGAAAGCAAGTTTTACACCGAAACTAAATACGATGAGATCGATAGAACTTCTGTTCTTTCCCATCATTGGCATTACCTCTGCCATGCTTCTCAGCTAAGAGATCAAGGAAGCTTTCTTGCGTCAGATCTTTTGTCCCATCCTGTAGTTGCTATCAATAAGGGCGACGAAATTGCAGTCTACTATAACGTCTGTCAACACCGCGGTGGCCCTGTCGCAGAAGGGGAGGGGAGGAAGCGGTTTCTCAGCTGCAAGTGTCACAGTTCGTCCTATAATTTAAAGGGTGAACTTGTTGGCGCACCAGATTTTTCAGACGACGAAAATGATCTCGACAAATCCTGTATCAAGCTTAAAAAGATCGCGCACCAGATCTGGCAAGGAATGGTTTTTGTCTATTTAGGTGAAGGCGATAAAGTTTATGATCATCCTGGAACAGAAATTTTAGAACGCATAAAACCGACTACCTTTGAAGATTGGAGCTTCGCAAAAAGAGTTGTCTACGATGTGAATGCCAACTGGAAAACCTATATCGATAACTATCTTGAAGGCTATCACATACCCTATGTCCATCCAGAACTAAACGATCTTTTACCGCAAGGACAATATGAGCTAGAGTGTTTTGATAACTGGTCATTACAACACAGCCCGATAAAAAATAATGCCGGTCAATACGGCCTAAAAGAAGGCCACGCCTGGTATGCTTTTATCTACCCCAATGCTATGCTTAACCTTCTACCGGGAAGACTGCAGATTAACCGTGTTCTTCCCAAAACAGCATTAAGCTGCGAAGTGATCTTTGACTTTGTCTATGATTTGTCTTTAGTGGATGATTTAGAAAAAGTTTTAAAGGCAGATATTGAATATAGTGATCTTGTGCAGAAGCAAGATATTAAGATTTGTGAAGACGCGCAAAAGGGGCTCAGCTCTCCTGCATACAACCAAGGCTTTTTATCACCTAAGCACGAAAAAGCCCTCCGTCATTTTCAGCAGTGGCTTAGGAAAAAATATGATTAACCTTTTCCAACAACATCACCAATGCGAAACTCTCGCTTACTATCGACTATAAGCCCAACTGCAGCGACATCAGTAGTATCAACCACTCTTATGATACCAATCGGTAAGAGTACTTCGTAAAGTTCATCTTTGATTTCTGGTGCGGCCATAAATCCAGGGGACTGATAGACTCTTAAAAACTGCCCAGATGCTACGCCATCGTTTTTGCCGCGATCGATAAACACTGTATGGCCTTGGCCACCAATATGATAACCGTCGTCACCAAAACCGACAATATTAGCATTAGCAGTAGATACTTGTCCGATGACATTCATGTTTGGCACAGTGCGAATGGTAGATAAAAAATCGACAACAATATCTCCCGGCCTCGCCCCCAGACGACTTTTGACAACATCAGCTAGCAGCACTTCGCTATTTACTTCTTCTGTGATTTTGATATTCCCAACATACTGGTATTCATATCCAACAAAATCTCCAGATTCAGGATTATCGACTTCTTCCACAAGTCTAAGGACCGTATAAGTGGATCCGCTAGAAAGCCCGCCACCATCTATTTCAATCATGATCTTGCGACCTTCGCCATTTGCCCACTCACCTTCTACACCGCTAATAATATACCCTTTCGGACTCAGTTCTTCACCGTAGATAAACCCAGGCAATGTCATGCGCATTTGATTTTGGTCATAAATGCGACCGACATCAATAAAAAGACTTTCTATATCACCTAGCTCTTGTGGTCCAATGACCTCTGTTGGAGCGGGGACAAAAACCTCATCGATAACATTTAACTTAGCTGCAATAAGCTGATCTTCAGTAAGTAAGCCTTTTTCAATAGGAACAATGTCTTCTTCTTTAACGACCCTAAGAAAGGGAGGCGACTCGGAGCTGCCAGGATAAAACTGAAGCCGCATACCGGGATAAATAAAGTGTGGGTTTTTAATACGCGGGTTTAGAGACCAAAGCTTCGGCCAATATGCCGGCTCATCAAGAAGCTGATCACATATATCGAATAAAGTATCGCCTAGCTCGACATAATAAACTTCTGGCGCTTCTCCTGGAGCCATAAGCCTCATCGTGCCAGGTACGGCAGGAGCACCAGAAAAATCATTAGGAAGCGGAATAGGTCTTGTCGTAGAGGCTGCAGCTGCTGGAGCGCCCTCAACGTTATCTTCACCAGTCAAAGTTGGATCGGTTGGTAGGGTGTTTGTACCAGTATCCAAACCAGGGTTAGCGGGAAAGGTTCCATTGAGAGGATCTTCGGCTGCCGGCAAGAGAGTCGTGTTCGCACCACCTCCATCGGGGCTGCCGCCACCATCTGAAAAGGGATCATTAGTATCTACATTTACCGGCTCATTGGTATTGTAATTACCACCACCGCCATCACCGAAGATATTATTGTCCCCATAACTGTTACCTTCGTTATCAAAGGCACCGATATTTGATTGCTGCTCAAAGGCATTGTCTTTGACCTTAAGTTCATCAACTTCAAATTCTTCATAATTACCAGCCTGGCCACCAGCTTGATTCTGATATTGGTTTTCGTCCTGGTAATCGTACTGATCTTGTGCGAATAAAAAATCAGACAAAAGAAATAGAAGAACTAATTTAAGTGAATTTAACTTCATCTTACAAAGCCCTATCCATATTACGAAGGATTTGACGCGCTGCTTCCGCCGTACCGTCTTCAGGGTACTGTCTGACAATTTCTTGATAACGCTTCACCGACATTTCCCTAAGACCAAGTTCCCACTCAGAACGAGCTAGATAAAATTTTGCGCTGGGAGTCCATTTACTTGCTGGATACTGAGCGACAAAATTGTTTAGCTGAGTTCTGGCTGATTGATATTCTTTAAGGCGATACCAACAACGGCCAATCCAATAGATCGGAACACCTTTAGTAACGGTATCGTCATAAGTCTTGTCTAATCTGGCAAATGCTATATAAGCTTTGCCATACTTTCCAGAACGGAAAAGTTGCTTGGCTGAAGAAAGTTGAGTCAAGTAAGATTCATAGTCATCGCTTAGATTATTAGTATCAGAGTTTTGATCATCACCGCCGTCTTTTAAATCGCTCAACTCTTGATCAGCGTTTTCCGATACATCCGTTGCGCTCTCTAAACCGGAAGGCGTCAGACCAAGAGTAAGTCCTTTTTCTAATACACGTAGCTTTTCTTTTTGCTTCCTAACCGTTTTCTCTAGTTCTTCAAGCCTTGCCAGAAGTTTTGCTTGTTTTAAGGCTAAATCATCGACAGTGGAATCAGAGGAAGCAAAGATCGGCCTCGTATTATTTTCGCTCTTTATAGAAGCCGACTGCTTGGGGTTGAGTTCACTCTTTTCTTGTTTCTTGTCGTGCGCATCACTTTTCTCAAGATCTTCAGGCTCATCACTCCGCCAAAACATAAGATAACTGCAGGCAGTTTGCTGACTAAGTAGAAGAATGACTAAAATATTTATAATTGACTTCAAAATAACCTCGCTTTTAAACGGCTTTTGCTTGCGAAAGCGATTTTAGGAACCTTAATATCTTGTGCTTGACATCTTCATCGACAAAAGTGAACTCGCAGCCGACTTTGTAAGATTTTAAGTAGCGAACGCCTTCTTCACCTTCAATCTCAATATGCTCTTTAATCTTTTTTGACCAGCGGACCTCAAACTCAACGGGAATCGGCTCTTGCATTGGTAAAACAAGAGCAGCCTCACTATCAATAGTTCCTCTACCAATACTTAACGCTAACGAAGGAAAGCTGGTCTCTGCACAGAAACCACCTAAGCTGAGATCAAAAATCGGTATCCATGACTGAAGTCTTGAAAAATGGTCAAGACAAGGCATCGTCGTCTTGTCATCGTCATGAGGTTTCCAAACTCCAAAGTCTATAAATGCCATATAATCATTAGTTGTCTTAAAGCGTGCGTTTCTTCTTCTTTCAATGGTGACTAATGTCCGTGGGAGACCAATTTGAATACTGTGGTTGGAAGCAAAATAAATGCGAGATCTGAAGACAACTTTAGTAGCCATCATAACAAACTCAACCTGAACAACCTGCTTATTGGCGAGAAAGTGGACGCCTTTTTCTGAAAGCCCAGCAATTTCAAGCAGGATTGGTGATTTTCTGTTTTTTGGATCGAGTCTCGAAAGACGCGCCGCTCGACCTTTCACAACCACACCGGTATTTTCTGATGAACGCATGAAAACAGGAAGGCGGGCACTACAGATCCTTTTCATGAGCCTTAGAATGCGCTCAGGATTTGTTATTTTGACGCGTTTTTCTGCAGTTCTTGCAGGGGTCTGGATATTCAAGTG
>CAZBDM010000137.1:0-9247 GCA_964490675.1 uncultured Oligoflexales bacterium | reverse complement strand
CTTCAGCTCCTTTAATAACAATATTACTACGAAAGCGTTGCATAGGGATGGGAGAGGAAAGTCTTCCATTGAGCTCGTCGAGTGAACTTTCTGAGGTTATAAGAAAGGGATAACCATCAGCAAACGCGACTTGGCCGGGGCCTCGCTTGGGATTTGTTTTTCTGACAAAATTATCTGCCATCCTGACTAGTTTTACTGGTTGATTAAGAAAGTCGCTTAGATACTCGGAAGCATGCTTTGAAACCTCAATAACATCACATTGGCTTCTCCAAATGTCAGCTTGAAAGATCTCACCGTGAGCTTGTTTAATACCCAAACTTATTGCCTCTCTATCAGGAACCTCAACGAATAGAAAATCGTCCTTCAAAGAAGGTCGAATCAGAGCCATTTTGGCAAAGGCGCGCTGGCTGACAAATTTTGCTTTGTCATCGATAAGCATCCAATGACGATCATACAACGGGCCTGTAGGGCTCAAATTCAGTTTTGTGACACTCGTACCGGCGCAGGATTTAACCGGGTAGTAAAACAAGTCTGTGACTTCTGCCATCGGGAGACCTTTCGAAGGGGAACGTAAAATGCTGTGAACATTCGATTAAATTTTTACCTCACGATTGTCAATGATTGACAGCTGATGACCTCTCGTATAATCTGAATTTGTGCTTAACCAACTATAAATACAAGGGGTTTCGGATGGGAAAACATGTTTTTACATTGAGCTTACGGACTGAAATTGAAGCTGAAGAGATTGAAAATGGTGAGTCTGGCGCGATGCTAAATATCGCACCGGAAACTCTACACTCGATTGTTACTGGCCTACGTACAGACGCTCTTAGTGAAGCTGACGAGATGGCAGCTGAGGAATTTGATGGAGCCTTGAATAAAGCGAAAGAAGTTAACCAGATACTTGCCCAACTTGATGCTTTGGATATGGAATCGTACGACAGCGAAAGTGACGAGGACTGAGGATCGTCACTTTACGGGAATAGATGTAGTCTGTTCCCTTTTTTCTAGCCGCACGATTCGAAACAAATGTAAGATCGTCTTTTATCTCTGATCAACCGTCAGAATTCCCTTGACTTTCAAGGCAACTGTGGACTCTATCGTCTTTTGAGCATAGTATTCAGGCTTTACTGAGTCTTTATAGGATGACGGATGATGAAAGAACGCAAGAGTCATTATAGCAAGGAAGATCTCCTACTTTGTGGTCAGGGTGAGCTTTTTGAACCTGAAAGCCCAAGGCTTCCTTCCCCGCCCATGCTGATGTTCGATCGCTTTACAAAGATTTCAAAAGAAGGCGGAAAGTATGGCAAGGGTGAAATGGTTGCCGAACTCGATATTCGTCATGATCTATGGTTTTTCGACTGTCATTTTAAGGGTGATCCAGTGATGCCTGGTTGTCTTGGGCTTGATGCACTATGGCAAATGTCCGGATTTTTTCTTGGCTGGTTGGGACATCAAGGTCGAGGCCGTGCCTTAGGTGCCGGCAAAATCAAGTTTACCGATCAAGTGCTTCCCAATGCCGAACTCATTGAATATAGAATCGATATCAAAAGAGTCATGTCATCGAAGTTGGCATTCGTTGTCACTGATGGACAGCTTAGGTGTCGTGATAAGGTCCTCTACCAATGTGATGATTTAAAAGTTGGTCTTTTTAAATAATTTTCTAAACTTAAAGGTACTGTTATGAGACGAGTTGTCATCACCGGAATGGGTGTCGTTAGTAGTATTGGCAATAACAAACAAGAAGTACTTGATTCACTAAAAAACGGAAAATCAGGGATCAGTAAGTCTAACGAGCAGAAAGAAGCGGGCCTTAACTCGCATGTTTCTGGATCAATCGAACTTGATACAACCGCTCTGATCGATAAAAAAGTGAAACGTTTTATGGGCGAAGGTTCAGCTTACGCTTATCTTGCCATGAAAGAATGTATCGAAGACTCAGGTCTCGAAGAGTCACAAGTATCTAACGAGCGTACGGGTCTGGTCGCTGGTTCTGGTGGTCCTTCGACACAGAACTTAGTCAATGCGATTGATTTGTTACGTGAAAAGGGTATCAAAAGAGTCGGACCTTTTATGGTTCCACGAACGATGACCAGTACGATTTCGGCAACTCTTGCCACCCCATTTCAGATTAAGGGGTTTAACTACTCAATCACTTCAGCTTGCGCGACAAGCTCTCACTGTATCGGGCATGGTGCGGAACTTATCCAAAACAATAAACAGGATATTGTCTTTGCTGGCGGTGGTGAGGAGATCCATTGGAGTCTCACCATGCTATTTGACGCCATGAAAGCCCTGTCGACAAAATATAACGATACACCAGAAAAGGCTTCACGGCCATTCGACAACAATCGTGATGGTTTTGTAATCTCTGGTGGTGGCGGTATGGTCGTTCTTGAAGAACTGGAGCACGCCAAAGCGCGGGGTGCAAAGATCTATGGAGAACTTGTCGGTTACGGTGCGACTTCTGATGGCTACGATATGGTCAAGCCATCAGGTCTTGGCGCCATTAGATGTATGAATCAAGCTCTCTCGACTGTCGAAGGAGACATCGACTACGTTAACGCTCACGGGACGTCAACACCTGCGGGCGATGGCGTTGAGCTCGCTAGCATGAGAGAAGTGTTTGGCAGCAATCTCCCCAAGATTACTTCAACCAAATCTTTAACGGGCCACGCCTTAGGTGCAGCAGGAGTTCATGAAGCTATTTATACACTTCTTATGATGAACAATAACTTTATTTCGGCTTCTGCAAACATAGAAGAGATTGACAATGATGCTAAGCAAATGCCAATCGTTAGGGAGCTTATCGAAGACACAGAAATTAATCGGGCCCTCTCCAATAGCTTTGGATTTGGCGGAACAAACGCTAGTCTCGTCTTTGAAAAGTTTCAAGGATAAGCTTAACTAGCTTTTGAATCCATATCAGTTGGTTTTGAAATATAAACTTCCTGTAAAGATGTCTTTCCACGAACCTCGACTTTTCCTGCAAAGTCGAGGTTGTGTTTTTCTGATGGGCTTAGATTGTCGTAAACCTGCTTTGAGGCAACCAGCGGCACTTTAAGTTCTTTACTAAGTGTCTCAAGACGACTAGCCATGTTAACCGGATCACCAATAACAGTAAATTCATATCGCTCTTCAGAGCCAATAGCTCCTGCTATGACAGTGCCACAGGCGAGTCCTATGCCATTTTTGATCGGCTGTTTACTAAAGGGTTCAAGCTCGACAAGAGTGGTGAGCTCTTTCGCCGCTGCGAAAGCTTCGGCGGTCTGCATGTCATCGTCTTGTTTGCCGATGCCAAACACCGCTAAAAGCGCATCACCCATAAACTTATCGACGATACCACCTTGTTTATGGATGATTGAAACAGCTTTGTTAAAGTAGTTATTGAGACAAGAGACAACGCGCTCAGAGTCATTTTCCTCGGCGAATTTAGTAAAGTTTCGTAAATCACAAAAGAGCACTGTGACATTTTGTTTGTGACCTTTTTTGAGGTCATTAAAGTCGACCCTTAACAAAAGGTCGACAACTTCCTGGCTCACTACTTTGCCAAACTTCTGCATTAGAAACTCTTTTTCTTGCAGACCTTTAATCATCGAATTAGTCTGTGAGGCGATCATACCGAATTCATCAAGCGAATTTACAGGAACTTGAGCAAAGTAGTCTCCCCTTTCAACTTTATCCAATGTCTTGATCTGGGTATCAAAAAAGTATTTTACGTTACGCCCATAGGAAGTGAGGCTGCGGATGGCAAGTCCGACAATTGTTAATATGACAAAAAAGACATCGACAAAGAACAGAAGCTGAGCCTTCTGTTTGCTGAACTCTGTTTGGGTGAGAAGAAACTCAGTATCTTTCAAAAGGACCATCGAAAGGACAATGATGAGCGTGACTGTAATGATAGCTAGATAGAACCCGATCTTGTAAGTAACGGGAAAGATCTTTTGGCGCTTTTCTTGGTTATCCATCTCAATGCGGTATTTGCTGACAAGCTGGTTGCTTTTAAAGAGTTGATACTCTCGCAGAAAAGCCATATCTAAACTGGCAAAGAATCCAATCACTATCATACTTACGAGTACTTTAAGGCCTGATCCAATTGGAAAGTCAAAGAACAGATAATTAAAAAAACTGAGACCGACACCTGCTGCGGCTAGGATTATCAAATCAATGGTCATTTGGGTTTTGACGATATTGCTGATATCAGCCTTTGCGATGCTCTTTTCAAGTCCGAGGCGAACACCTGCAGACACCAGGTAGGTGACTGTAAAAATTGACAAAACGGTAAACCAGTCGAGGCTGTCGATATAAGGACAGATCGCCGTTCCGTACACCGTCAGAATAACGGAACTCACTATGCTATAGTAAATAACTGATTTTACCATTGAAAAGCACTTCCCTCGTCAGCCATCCCAAAAGAATGCTCGTCACATCCTAAGGGTTATTTCGATATCGAAAGAAATGCCGTTACACTTAAATATTCAGATTTAGCTTAGATAAAAATGCATAAGACTTTTGGCGATATGCATTCTGCACTCGGCTTGATCAAAGATGACGGAGCGTTCATGATCGAGAACTTCGTCGACAACTTCCTCACCCCTGTGAGCGGGAAGACAATGAAGAAAAATGGCATCTGACCTGGCGGTAAGAAAGCGATCGAGTGTGATTCGATAATCCTCAAAAAGCTTGAGACGCTTTTCTTTATCTTCTTCTTGCCCCATTGATACGAATGTGTCGGTATAAACCACATCGGCATTTGTCAAAGCTTTTTCAGGGTTATCGGTAAACTCGACAAGATCTGGGCTGGCGATGCGTTCTTTGATTTCTTCGACCGCATCTTTTCTTATTTCAAAACCTTTTGGTGATGCGATCGAGAACTTCATCCCCATCATCGTCGAGATTTGCATCAAAGAAGTCGCAACGTTGTTCCCATCACCGACATATGCGACTTTTAGATCTTTTAAATCCTTTTTGTGCCACTTGATCACCATCAGATCGGCGAGTGACTGGGTGGGGTGATGAAGATCGCAGAGAGCGTTAATCACTGGTTTGGTCACATGATTGCTTAACTGGCTAATGGTATCATGATTGTAGACCCTCGCTAGAATAAGATCAGAGAAGCGTTCTAGATTACGGGCGATATCTGGAATCGACTCGCGTCCACGAATATTGTTACCACTGGCCAGGATTTGTGCGGCTGACAGATAGACGGCTGTCCCGCCTAGGTACTCCGTGGCAATTTCAAAAGCTACTTTTGTTCTCAAAGATGGTTTTTCAAAAACCATCGCTACCATTTTTCCACCAAGTATATTTTCTTTACGGATGCCAAGGTCAAATTTTTGTTTATAGGCAAATGCTTGATCAATAATGGCTGTGATCTCTTCAGTTGAAAGATCGGTGATCTTTGTCAGGTTATTCATAATGATTTGACCCTTTATCGGTAAAATTCAATTTGGCGGTGTTTCTTTGGGAAGAACGATGAGTTTTGATTTGTCTTCTTGAAAGCTAAGTCCTTTGTGATCTTCACCAACTTCTTCAATGGATAGGACCGAGTAGATCGTTAAGTGCAGCCTCTTTACTCCTTCATAACGGCTTTTTAGCTCTTCTTCAGCCGGATTGATGACCGGGCCACTGAGATTAAATTTAAAGTCTGAGACTTCAATGAAGCTAAGGCCAAGACTGGAATCTCTAATGGTGCCTGCCTTAAGAGAAACAATTTTGTTGCTCATCGGATTACGAAAGTTGATGACGAAAAACGTATCTTTTTTGCGGGTTTTTTCTTGCATGGGAAAGTCACATCTCCTTTCTAGTGAGGCTATTTATAGTAAAAAATCTAAGACTTTAGCAAGGGTGAGGGGGCGCGGTGGCAAAAATAAAACCAGGCTGGGACAAGTCCCAGCCTTAACACTCTAAAATCAATGGTTTTTAAGATTTAATAGCGATCTTTCTGGTTTCAGTTTTGGCCTCTTGGCATTTGTGAAGTTCGATGTTCAAAACACCATCTTTGAAGGTGGCAGCTGCTTTTTCGCGGTCGACTTCATAGGGAAGAGGAATGGTTCTATAAAAACTGCCATACCTTCGCTCGACGTAGTGGCGATCGTTTTCGTCGCCTTCTTTTTCAAATTTTTTCTCTCCTTTAAGAGTGATACGGTCTTTATCGAGTGTCACGTCAACATCTTTTTGATTCATACCAGGTAGTTCAGCTTTGACGAAGATACTGTCACCGGTGTCTCGGATGTCAACTTGAGGGGTGAAATGACCGAATTCTTTTTCCCAATCTTTTGAAGTTTTAAGAAGACTTGTAGGTCTGTCAAAAGCATTTTGAAAGTAACGATCCATCATTGTCTCAAGAGATGTGAAAGGATCATCATCTTTGCCTGTCATTCCCCACCAGCCTTTTGGTGTGGTTAAGAATCCCATGGTCTGCCTCCTTTCAATAAGTTAATAAAACCGCCTTTTCACCCATAACAAAGCAAAGAAAATACCAAATCTGGCGCGTCCTATTATTCATATAAAATCAGGGGTTTACAGAATGATGCCGACAAAAACACAATGCATTTTAGCGATTTATTGACCACCTTCACTCAACTCTCTGACCGAGATCGCGCAAACGGGCCGATTTGATGATCTGCTTAAATATTTTGCAGGATTTGATGGACGTTTTTGCGTCGTTCTTTTGCCACTTTGTGTTCACTGCCATCTTGCAGTTTGACGATCATCGGGGTGGTCAAAGAAAACGAGTCGACAGATTGGAGGTTGATCATGGTGTTGCGGTGGATGCGCAGGAAGTTTCTCGGGTTAACCCTTTCCTCAAGAAACTTCAAGGAATAATCATAGGCATAACTTCTTTCGTCCAAATGAAGCCAGGTCGTATGCTCCTTACTAAAAAAATAGTTGATGTCGTCTTCTTCGATAATAATAGCTCGATTAGGCATCTTAACGACAAACCGGGTCAAGAAAATCTCATCTTTGATAAGGTTTTCTTCTAGTTGATTGAGCCCGCCAGGTTCATTTTTTTTGTTCAATGCTTTATCAAGTGCTTGATAAAAGCGGTCGTCTTCATAAGGCTTTAGGATGTAGTCACAGGCGTTAACTTCGAAGGCTTTGACAGCATATTGATCGTAGGCGGTTTGAAAGATCAGGCGGAAGTTTCTCTCTTCTAGTTGATAGAGGACGTCAAAACCTGTCAATCCTGGCATTTTAATGTCGAGAAAGACAATGTCTGGTTGCCAGTTTTTTATCTTTTCAATTGCAGTCAGGCCATTCTCGGCTTCTTCGATTTCAAACGTGTCTTTTCTTTCGCTGAGCAGTCTTTTCATGTGTTGGCGTGAGATTTCTTCATCGTCAACACACAGAATTTTAGTCGTCATAGTTTTTCACCCGAGAAATAAAACCTGGCTTCCGTCAAGCCTTCATCATTGGTCCACAACTTAAAATCATGTTTGTCGTTATAAAGCAAGGACAGCCTTTCCTTAGTATTGGCAAGCCCCATTCTTTCTTCAATTTTTTTCTTTAGAGGAAGACCTGAGTTGGTGACTCTAGCTAGGTACATTCCATCAGAATGACGAGTGATTTCAATGGTGATACGCCCACCTTCGATAGAGTCTTCAACACCGTACTTAAGAGCATTTTCGACCAATGTCTGCAAAATCAGTCCTGGGATGTAACATTGACTTTGATCGGAAACTTGAGTTTTTATCGAAAACTCAAGGCGATTGCCAAATCGCTTTTTTTGCAGGTTTAGATATCGATCGACAATCTCCAGCTCAGAACTGAGGGGAGAGGTTTTTGATGTTGCCGAATAGAGCAGAAGTCGGTAAAGGTCACCAAGATTTTTTAGCATGTCCTTCGATCCTTTCGGATCGATCTCAACCATTGAAGAAATCATATGAAGAGAATTGAATAGGAAGTGCGGTTGCATGTGGCTTCTTAAACTGCGCAGTTCCGATTCGGTTTGGGCTTTAATGAGTTGTTTTTCCTTTTCTGACTGAATGGATATCTGGCGCATCTTTTCTTGAAGGCTTTTTGCCATCAGATTAAAACGTTTGGCAAGCGAACCAAGTTCGTCTTTGCGCATGACTTTAGCTCGAGCAGACAAATCTCCTGCTTCCATAAGATTAGTGGTTTCTTCGAGATTTTTGATAGAGGCAAAGAGGTTACGAAGAAACCAATTTAGGATAAACAAGAAAACCAACATCATAACACCGACAATCAGCGTTGTCATACCTGCTGCTTGCCAAATCGTATCCTTTAGTTTAGTGCGATCTGATAGAACAATGATGTAAGCATCCTTGTCCTTTAACTGGTAGGAAGCACCATCAACCACTCTTCCCGAAAAAGTAAAACGCAATTCAGACTGCGAAACAGACTTACTCAAATCTTTTCTTCTCTTTTGCATGGCATCAATAATTTCTTGATCACCGACAGCATAAAGAAGACTCGATTGAGACATTACCATTACTGCTAATCCGTTGGGGGACTCGCCTTCTTCGTTCAATAGAAGGCGCATACGACTCTTCAATGCTGGATGGTCGTAATAACGCCTGCCAGCAACAAGATAGTAACCATCTTTAGACGATGTTTTGAACGGGAGAGCGAAGAAAAACCCCAAATCGGCTTCCGGAATTCGCTCTTCGGCGCTTAACTCCTCTCTCAGAAACTCTGGTGTTAAAGGGATGTAAAGATTACTCGGTTTGTTTCGCATGGCTTGCGTAAGCAGCGGTATGAAAATTTTCTGACTTAATTGATCTATATTTCCTGTGCCTAATTGAGGATGCTTGTGACCTCTTGCAATAAGTGAGATGTGATCATTTTCCTTGTAAACGACGTAAGCAAAATCAAGAGTTTCTAGAGAGATAATCTCTTGTAGTTTTTGCTCTACTTGCTGATGGTCTTGGGAAGTGATGGCCTGATGAATTGACTTGTTTTTTACAACTCTATCACCGGCATAGAATAGGATCTTTTCATACTCGCGATGAAGGAAAGTTAGAGAAGATAAATTATCTTTGATCTTGGCTTGGTAGATATCGTTATATAGATCGAGCAGCTTTGAAAGCATAAGAGCGAAGGTTAAACTTACGGCGATTGTCACCAAGCAGTAATATAAAAGTCCGATCTTTGTTCTTAAGGATAGGGAGTCAAAATATTTCATATGCTTTCTCAATCAATGTTCTTGCCCGCAACCAACGCACGACTTTATCTTCTAACTACTTGATATAATAGCATCTTTCCGCCTTATTTCTTAAGCGTT
>CAZBDM010000136.1:0-9277 GCA_964490675.1 uncultured Oligoflexales bacterium | reverse complement strand
GTTCCTCACCGTCGGCCTCTTCTTCGTCGGCTTCGTTTTCGGAAACGATTTTTTCGGCGGCCTCGGTCAACCGGGTCTCGGCATCGGGATCGTCCGACGGGATGCCCAGGAGGCTGGCGAGGCGGGCGCGGGCCTGCTCGGCCTCTCGCCGGGCTTCTTCGGTGTTGACGGGTTCGGGCGATGCTTCGGGTTCGTCAATCGGGATAAACCGAGGGCGCTCGGCCTCCCGCCGTCGTTCCTCGGTTTTTTCCAGCTTGTTTTTGGAACGTCGAGCAATCCTTGGTTTATGGAATTTCCCTATCTTTTGCCTATTGCCGAGCCCACTGCAATCACTGCTAACTTTGCTGCCATTGCTTCAGCAACCAGTGATGGTACGGTTTCAATTTCAGGAGAACCATTTGGCACAGGAGTAGCCGATTTCGTTTGGACAGCAGCCTTCTTTGATGCAGATGACAACCTCATCTATACGACGCCGGTCATCTTAGGCTCAGAATCAAACTTTGCCATACCGGCTAATGTCCTTGCTTCCGGTAACAGCTATTTTTATCAAGTGACGGCCCAGACTCTTGACCGTGTTCCCGGCTATGCCGCGTACACGGTGAAAAGTGTTAAGACCAGCTTCTCGATGCCTTAAGTATCCAGCCAACCGATCGCGTCAGTGACAAACCCGAGGGTATAAGAAGCGATAAGAAACGGTGCTACAAGTCCGATGAAAGGTAAGACTAATAGGAATTGTAAAAATTCGCCCATATCGTCAATTTTGAAATCTTCAGTACTAAACATCTACGTGATGCTCCTATTTGTGACTCATACTTACAAAGTCAAAGGTGTCGCACGATAACAGAATTTTCAAGATTAATTTAGTTTATTTTGGCTAAATATGTGTTTAAAGTCTGAGCATCCACTGGACCTGCTTTTTTATGACGAATGATGCCTTGCCGGTCTATAAAAAACGTTTCAGGGACTCCTGTGACTCCGTAGTCAATTGCTGCTTTGCCGTCTTCATCAAGGCCCAGATAGTAGGTTTTTCCAAAAGCTCTTGCAAAGTCTGACGCATTAGTAATCGTATCGTGTATGGCTATGCCGACAAAGACGACATCGTTACTACGATTCATCTTCCAAAACTCCTCGAGAAGGTGAGCTTCCTGACGGCAACTCACACACCAACTAGCCCAAAAGTTAAGCACAACAGGTCGACCCTTAAAGTCATCAAGTGTAACGAAGCTATCATTTGCGCTCGCGAGGAGCTCCTTTCCCTGAATCCAGGCGACTTTAAAGCCTGCGGCTTTTTTGCCTGTTAAAGCATCAGGTGATTGGTTGGGATTCATCGTGAGGGAGACCCCTAAAATGAGGATCACTGACGCTACAATTCCAACAATAAGACCCGTACTAATGCTGTGCTTTAATCTGCGGTTTCTTATTTCTTCATCTGCCGGCGGACGGCTATAAGTTGTTTGGTCTTCCATTAGGCTTATCTCAGCTCGCTAAGTTTTGTCTTTGAAAATAGATTTCTTCAGGAGTTCCTTGTCCACTGAGTGGCCTTCATCCGGTTTCTTGTACTCCTCTGAGTGTTTTACCATCAGTTTGTGAGAAGTGATAGATTTTCCGTCGCCGGTGATGCGTCCTTCGACAATAACGCCTGAATTTTCCTTAAACATATCCGGTGGCGTTCCGGTATGACTCACTTGAATTTCGTGGGTTTTGAAATCAGTGACGATAAAGGACAGATTTAGGTTTTCAGGTTTCCATTGAACCGTTCCAGCCTTAACCATCCCACCGACTTTTATCACTTTACCATCAAGGGTCGAGGCTTTTTCTACGGCTTCGTCTGGGGTATAAAAATAAACAATATTATCCCCAAGGTTGAGTAGTGAAATAATAAGGATGGCAGCCGCAATAACGACGCCACCAATGACCCATTTGCTGTTGTTTTTTCGCCTAGGCGCTTTGTTCTCTGTCATGATGTTCCTTCTTATCTCCTTTGATTGCTGCCAACATATTACGCAGGTTTTGTCTTCCAACTATGATCCAAATAGAGAAACCAAAAATACTAATCGCACCCAAAACAAATGCTGCTGCTAGAAAAGGAGTTGGATCTGTCCCTGGTCCGTACATTTTAAGACTCCTGTGTGTTCATTTGTTGATAGGATGCATCTTCCAGCTCTTCTTTGAGTCGCAAATTAATCGCTCTCTGAATCGTCATCCATGTTGCAAACGCTAAAGTTACCGCAACGCATATTAAGAGAAAGGTAAGAATCTCTGGCGATATGGTCGAGGCTGAGGGCTTTATACTTGGTGGCTGGTGAAGGGTCCGCCACCAGGTGACGCTCTTGTAGATAATGGGAACGTCAGCGAAAATAAGAATACCAATCACGGAACAGACTTTAATACGAGTTGGTCCTGATTGCAGGGAAGCGTAGAGCAGCAAAAATCCGGCATAGAGCAATCCAAGAAGAAACGTTGTGGTCAGTCTCGCATCCCAAGTCCACCAAGTGCCCCATGTCGGCTTTCCCCAGATCGAACCAGTTGCCAAGGTCAAAATGGTGAAGATAAATCCTACTTCTGCACAGGACTTTGCGTAGCGTAAGTGCTTTTCTTGTTTTTTGACGAGACCAAGAACACTGAAAATAAATAACAAGAATGCTGAGAAGAAGGCGGTAAACGCGGCCGGAACATGCAGGTAAATGATTCGGTACACTTCACCTTGGTGCTGTTCGGTTGTGACACCAAAAAGCGCCCAATACCACACCACTAAGAGGGCCAAAGACAAAAGAACACCACTTAAAACAGACTTTTTGTCGATCGATAGTAGAAGCATTGTATTCCTTACCTGGTTTACTGTGTGTCAACGAGTTCACCAAAGAGTAGAACACCTAAGGTGAAGTAGATGACGTTAAAACAACCGACGAGGATGAGCCACTGGCTAGCGTCTCCGGAAAGAACGCTGTTGTCATAATAAGCTAGTGAACCCTCTACTGCTGCCAGTAATATCGGCGTAGATAGCGGAAAATATAAGAGTGGGAAAATAATCTCTCTTCCCGCGGCCTTGAGAGTGGCTGCCGAGAGCAGAATACCGAGAGCCGTCAGTCCGGTTAGCGCCAGAAATGCCATCAAAAAAACAAATGGTTCCAGTAGGTTAATCCCTGGCGTGTCTAGTAACAGACCCGCAAGGAGCATCGTTGGCAAGACAATTGCTATACCGATAATCATTACAAGGATGTATTTCCCAAAAAACCAGCCACTTGAGCTGAGGGGATAGGTCTGAAGAAGCTCGAAGACCTTATCTTGTTGATCCGGTTCAAAAATCCGCGAGAAACTCGCCTGAAGGGCAAAGAGCAGGGTGAGAAAGGTTTCCGCCAAAAACATTTTGGTGATCAAAAAGTCTGGGATTTCTCCCATTGCAAAAGAAAAGAGAATCAAGATGGTTGCTGCGAAAAGGAGAGGTGAAATAAGCCGCTGCTTTTCTGCCAGTTCGGCCCTTAGCCCCTGCTCAATAATGAGCTTCATTTGTGCGGATAATACTGACAATCTTATCCCTTTGCTGGTGCGAGTGTGAGAGTTGCGTCGGTTAAACCTTCAAGTGGGGCTGTGTCGTGGCTTATGATCAGAGCCATTCCACCTGCTTCTTTGTGGTCTTTCACCATCTCTCTGAAGAGATCGATGCCTTTATGATCAAGTCCGTAAATAGGCTCGTCGAGAAGCCAAAGAGGGGTCTTTGAAAGATTAACTCTCGCGAGAGCGAGTCTTCTCCTCATACCAGTAGAGAACTTTTCGACAGAAAACTTTTCTCTAACGAGCCGGTGACCGAGTCCCCATTTGGTCAGCTCCTGGTGAATTTTGTCTCTTGAAAGCTGGTGACCACGAAGCTTGGCCCAAAAGTCTAGATTGTCGGTGGCATCCATTTTTAAGTAAAGACCGTTTGCCTCAGCCGAGAGATATTCAATGTAGAACCGGTGATCAGCAACTTCTTGGTCATCTTGTCGGTAGGAAACACTTCCTGTGGTCGGTTCTCTCAGGCCGTTAATCACTGAGAAACAGGTTGATTTACCGGCTCCGTTGGGTCCCACTAGGTGAAAGATTTGGCCAGACTTTAAGGTGAAATCGAGATTTTCAAACAGCGCTTTGTGTTTGAAAGAGAACCCAAGTTTTGAAACGACTAACATTCAGCGAAGCTTCCAAAAATTACTGGACATGTTTCTTTTTAACATGAGCGGACTTAACTGTCAGCTTCACTCCTCTGTGACGTTGACTAGAAAGACAGCAACATTGCGTCGGTCGTTGATTCGATTATTGCCAACACCAATATCTTGTCCTTGGGAAGCAAACTCAAATTGAATAAGTCCGAGGTTGAGCATCGTACCGTAGGAAAGACCACCGGAGTTATAACCCGCTCTCAGAGCGAACCAGCTACGACTGCCAAAGTCACCTAACATCAACTCAAGTGCGGTTCTCACTTTTTTGCTGATTGCTACGTCATTATTGGTAAGGTCGTGGCTTTCGATGATGTAGTTGAGGTGTCCCCACTTGCCAAGCGTTGGTGAAACAGAAAATCCGATCGTCAAATCCTGTTTGACCTTAAGCTTTTCCTTGTTATCAGGATCAGATTCAGGCGCTTTCGTCAGCTCGTATTCGGTATCACCGGCGTTTTTTGCAACAACCGCTAAGGCTGGACGCCATTCTTTTGAAATCACCCAAATAAAGCCGGCGTTCGTTGTGATACCGGTGTATTCATAGGCGTATTGTTTCTGAATATCTTCACGATTGTCGACATTGATATACTGCAAGTAATTGAATTGTCCTTCTAGTTCTGTTCTGTTTTCGAGAGCTGAAAAGATGCCAAGGTAAAATCTGCCTTTGCTATCTGAAGCTGAAAAACCAGCCCCGATGCCATCTTTTGATCTAAATTTGGTATCAATGTCACCTTCCTCCTCGTCAAGATCGTCTCGCTTAACGGCAGCAATCTGATAGTCGTTGTAATGTACCAATTTAAATCGATGCCAAAGAAAACTAAGCTGATAAGAAGCACGGCCATACTGTCTTTTTTCGCTGTGGGCATCAAAAACAGCTTTACCGACAACCCTGTCTGTGGCCCCACCGCTAGAAGAGAATTCACGACCTAAATCTTGTGCATTCTCGTTGGCAGCAACAGCGAGGTACGGAAAATAAAATTCTCTGACCGCAGGAGGCTTAGCGTCCCAATGAATACCTCCGATAGCAGCTGGATTGTAGTAAATTGATTCTCCTCCATCCGCTACCGTCGACAGAGCACCCCCCATTCCTGCTGCGCGAGCTGAAGCGAACGGACTTGGATCGAGGACCGTTCTGACCTCAGCATCTTCTTCCGTCAGGTCTTGGCCGAAGCAAAATGAAGAATAGACGAGGAATACGACCAAGACAGCGAGTATCTTGCTTAAATCATTTATTTTTGCCGATAGTGCCATGTTATTCCCCAGAAAATAGAGGTGTTTCCCCTACACAAAAGGCGATCGGCATTTTTTACCGAGCTCTAAAGCGCTCAGAGTAGTTCGTTAATTATTAGATATGGTTAGGAAAATTCTAGTTGTAGGCAGGTCTCAGTTGGTTAATACAGGTGAGAGGCAGGTAAACCCATTTGTAATCTGCCGTGCCATGGCACTCGAGGATTCCACTCTCTGGATCGAAGCGTTCTCCTTTGAATTTGTACCAACATTTTCCGATCGCTCCTCTTGGATTAGAGGTTTCAGCGAGAAGGTTAGCGGAATCCATGTAGTAAGCATTTCTTGGCGTGATTTGCCACGCTAACCGGCCCTCTTTTGTGATGCCTGTTCCTGCTAAAGACATCAGTTTTTTTCTTTTTTGTCGCTTCGCTAGCTGTGATTTAGCATCGAGTCCCACTTTCTTTTTGATATTGTGAACAGGAAGGTTAGATCGGGCGGATGGCTGCGGAAGGAGCTGGTCTTTATCCGGGAAGTGAATGACGATTCTCTGTTCGTTCATCAAGTTGAGAATAGCTTGTCTTCCTAACTGCTGGCTATTAATGGCAACGCAGTTATGTATGTAAACGTAGCGGCTCGGCCCTGGCCATTCCATATCAAGGTCAACAACCTTGCCGATACGATGCGGTGTCTTCCAGGAGATGTTGGTTCCGTAATCTCCCTTACCTGTTTTTACAATCCATCTAATGCTTCCATCAAAGTGCAGATCTTTGACGGTCACAGGGATTTTTTTTCTCTCACAGATAAAATCATCCCGCTGATTCTCAAAGCGTTGGATAATAAAACAGTGACCTTTTGGGGGAGTCACAATGATTTCTCCGCGATATTTTTGGGCTAAATGTCTGACTCGAAAACCCTTGTCTTTCGGCCTTATGAAGATCACTTCCTCTCCAATTGGTGGAGAAAAGTGTTCCTTAAGTAAAGCGATGCGCTTTTCCCTTTGCATTTCCGAATCGACGAAAGGCTTCATTAGCGGCGAAGCAAAAATTGATGAGCTGCACAAAATTAAGCTGATGAAAAATATTTTCACGGTTTTAGATCCATTACATAAAGATCGAGGGACTGTTGTTTTGTGAAAATAATTTTGTTTTTACCGACCCAACGTGGCCATCTTTCCGCTGACCCTTGCGAATGAGTGAGCCACTTTCCTCTTCCCTTGCGGTCAATGATCTTTAGATCAAGATCAGAAGCTGTTTTTCCAATCATGCGACCAGCAGCAAAGACTAGAAACGGTTTATGAGGATGCCAATGAGGATCTTTTCCGTAGCCGATTGAAAGAGGGTCTTCGCCTTTGTGACTGATATAAACTTGATTGTTTTTAGTTGCCCAAGCGATGGTATTGCCGTCAGGTGAAATATCAAAAGCAGCTACTCCTGATTGATCGTCACTTAATTTTTTCATGGCAAAACCACCGCGACTAACCCATAAAACACCGTTCTGAGCGATAATCCAACGACCGTTTTCGGTGCGCTGGGCAAGCTGCCATCTTGCAAGCCGCCCATCTGGAAACGAAATGCGACGTGTCATGATCCCGCCTGAATGCATCAGAAACAATCTAAGGTCACGAGGATCGAAGGTTAAGATGCCCGTTTGGTAAGGCATACGTTCTAGTGTATTAGAGCTTCTTAGAGCACAGTCAAATGCTTTGAGCGTACTCAAAACTTGCTTTCTGACTGCAAGTAGTCCCATTTCTCGATAAAACAGACGGCATCCATCTGGTGCCCAAAAAAACGAGTGACCAACATAAATCTGACTAACCAGATAGATGTTATTGGTTTCAATATTCATCACTTTTAGGTTTTTTCCTGATTGATCGGTGTAAGCCAGCCATTTACCCTTGGGAGCTATCTTTAAATTGTTAATCGCACCATCAAGCCGTTTCCATAGATGAATTTGAGGTTTAATCGTTTTCGCCTCTGATTCAGCATGTAGACCTATTATCAAAGAAAGAAGACCGACTATTTTTAAAAGAAGCTTAGACAAAAAAGACTCCTTTTTGAGGGATTGAAATCGGACAAAAATCACAGATTAATTATACCCCGAGCCACGACACCTTCAGATAGGCAAACCTAACTCTACCGTTCCTTAAAAATTTATTTTGTTCTTTTGGGTATTTATCAGAAGGGCTGAGCCTTTCTAGAGTTAACTGCCAATTATAATTAAAGATGTGTTTTTTTTTCGCCGAACGCCCTGATGGGAATTGGGGAATAATGGAGGATCACATGAAATATCTATCTTTTCTTATTGTTTTAACAGCTGTGCTTTTACTTCCTGATACAGCGATCAGCGCAGGTAGAAAAAAGGTTTTTACTAAAAAGAGAAAGAAGGTTCTTTCGTCTGAAAAAGTGCGCAGTAAGAGCGAAACAACTTTGAGCTTTGAAGAGGTTGATATTCGCGGTAAGCGTAAGGTCCCAGCTGGCTCGGTGATCTTAAAGACCCTACCTGATTACAGATACAAAATAGTAAAAATCAGAACGAGTTGGCGCAAGGAAATGAATCAGACGACAAGAAATCTTCGCTTTCATTGATCACCGCAAATCCCGGAAGATCAACAAAATCGGGCTGTTGTGTGATTCGGAGGTGATTTGCGGGCCGGCAAGTTTCAAATTTTACTAAAGATAATCGGAAATTTACCGATTTTACCAATGATGGCTAGATGGATTTTGGAGGTCTCATGAAATTTTTTTCCGTTCTGACAATCATAACACTTAGCTTATTAACACCATCATTTGCGTTTGGCGGTTTTAGTACTTCTTCAAGTAGTGCATGGGATAACGCTCCCAAGAAAAGAATTTATCTGGCTAAGAAAAAGAAAAAACGACGAAATAACATGGTTCGTAAGAAAATTATTTCTTCAGAGAAAGTCAAAAAAGCTTCGTCAACCAACCTTGACTTCGACGCTGTCGATATCGGTGGTATGAGAAAGACTCCCCTTGGAACTCTTGTCAATCAAACTAAATCAAACAATGAATATGACTTTGTCAAAATCAGAATGAAGTGGCATCCGGAAATGGTGCAGTCTGCGGCAAGTCTTGAATCAACTAATTTTAAATAATATACGATCTGCGCCCTCTTCTCCTAGAGGGCGGTCATATACTTCAGAAAATAATTGAGAGAACGCGTATCATCTTTCTTCGCATCGAGAAACCGCGTTGTAATCCATCCTCGGTTGTCGGCTACGTAGATTGCTGGAGGGGGTGGGTTATGAAATTTCTTGAGAATGGTATGGTCTGCAAGCATTGCCTCTTCAATACCGTGTTCCTTTGCGAAACCTTGCGCATCTTTTAAGGTATCGTGCACAAAAATATAGACGAATCTAGTATTTAAATTGCTGTAATGAGCTTCAATTTTTTTAAAGTAGTCAATGAGATCTTGGCTTCCAACAGACCACGAGGCAACAAAGAAGACAACAATGTTAAAACCTTTTTGGGGTGTCACATTTATCGTGCCGCCATTTATTGATTTTCCCTTGAAAAAAGGAAATTTTATCCAGCGATGCACGTAATTCTGGGTGGCATAAGGAAGTTCTGCCTCCTCAAGTTTTTGTCCGCCAAGCCTATTGAGCTTATCCTTTGGCTTATCTTCCGCAAGTGATGTGCCTGCTGCAAGGAAAAAAATACCTAAAATGAGAAGTTGTTTGATCACGGTAAAGTTTTCACCCTCGCTCATTGTCAATGCATGTTTAACTTATTATAACACAAGTGATGTTAGTGGTAGGACAGTTAGAGTTAAGGATGACTGTGGAAAAAGTAAAAGAACAAGTATTTGAAAAACTATCTGATCTATGGACTTTCAATTGGCCT
>CAZBDM010000135.1:9046-9293 GCA_964490675.1 uncultured Oligoflexales bacterium | reverse complement strand
CTCTAAGTTATGACTTAACGATTTCGTATAGGTCTTTAAGTGATTGATTTTCTCCTGCATGGTGGAATCTTAATCCACATAGGTAGCCGTCACCTTGTTTTCTTTGCCGACACCAAACGATTTCACCAGCAATCGAAGCACCGAATGGAGCTCCTAAGTTAAGGCTTACCTGGCTATTAGGAGACATTTCCATACCGATCACCATCCCCATCCCTGTTTCGGAGATATTATCGATCAGGAATGGCTG
>CAZBDM010000135.1:4890-9036 GCA_964490675.1 uncultured Oligoflexales bacterium | reverse complement strand
TCGTCACCGACAATTCCCCCAATACTAAGGGTGGAGTTAAAGCGCTTGCTCTGCCTTTTATTGGCTAATGCATCGTACATGCTATCCTCTAAGAAAATCAAAATGCGTTATGTTTTTCGAATTTTTGTAAAATTTAATATTTCCTCATCGCTCGTTATTGAGGATTTCTTAAGGAAAAAAATATTTATTATTATTTACAGTTGTTTGCATCGGTTATTTCGTGGTCTTTTCGATCCTATGAACATGCCAAAACGAAAGAATTCTTTCGCCACCTATTTTGTGACAACAAGGTCGGGGCGATTGATGACATTGACTTTCAAGCTGGTAGAAAGATCTTTACTTGAGTCCTGCAAAGATCCCTAGCATGAGCTCCTGCCCAGTTGCTTCGTCGTTAGCATAAGTGAGCCGGTAGCCGAGCTGTAGCTGAGCGAAAGGAAGGAAGTTGTTGTAAAAGAACTTTACCCATACGTTACGATTGGTATCGTGACCTTGGCTTGTTTCAAAGCGATTGATCGACCATCCGTAGGCTAAATCCATAAACCCTAACGCAACGGGTAGCTCGACATCCCATTTTTTGTGAGCTTCATAGGTTTGAATATCCAGCGTATCGGTTTTTCGGAGGATCTCTGTGGTCATTTCAAAGTGAAGTCCAAATATACCAGTATAGTTCAACATATTGAGCCAAGCAGCACTGCTTCTGATGCCGCCTAAGTTAAGGTTGAATCCTAATGAGTGAGCTTCAACTTCAAGAGTATCAGCGAAGTTGTTTGACGCACGACCTGAAACATCCTCGGCATTGTCGCTGGACATTGACTGCATGCTACCTTTTAGGGGACCGAGTGTCGCTGAGAAAGTAGTTGTCGGTACGGTCGCTGATATTTGATTGTCGTTGGAGTTTAAATAATTGATATGGGCTTTTGCATAGGTCACACCTAATGATGCGTGACCAAGGACGGGACCAAGACCACGTCTAATACCGACATAACCTCCTCCCCAACGGGTCACCGACATATCGATCGTTGAATAGCTTTTCTCTTCCTCGTTTTCTTGCTTCAAAAATCCACTCGCTTCGACGGTAAAAGCATTGAGATTTAATGCAGGAATTCTTTTGGTCGCTTTAAATCCATGAATATCAAGAGTGCGGTGGCGACCAAAGTTGTAAACACCAGGGGAAACAAGCTCTCCTGATCCTAGACGAAAACGCGATCCTCTTAGGGTATAAGAAGCGTTAAAAGCAGCCATCTTATAGCTCTGACCGTTGCCAAGCCAAGGTGAGTTCTCTAAGGTTGTATCGCCATAAGAAAGACCATTCCAAAAGATGAAGTAATGATGGCGGTCTTTAGGCTTGGTGCGAGCGTAACCAAGATCGATATTCTTTTCAGGATCGTTTTGAAGGACGTAGTGGACACTTGGAACCAACCAACTGATCGGGATACCTTTATGGTCCTTTTTTGCACCAAACGGCTTGGCTTTGTCAAAGTGTTTGATTTGATTTTTAGGAACAGATCTTCCATCTTTTTTAACAACAGTATAGGTTCCTCTTTTCTTACCCTTCCAAGCCTTCTGGATGCGTTCAAAAGTAATTGATTCGATATAGGGTGTGTTGGGATCTCTTAGGTAGAAGACTTTCTTGCGGTCATCGTATCCAGTGACAAGAATCGCATGACCACTACTTGTATCGTAATCAAGATAGCTCAAGTAACTTGCGTCTACATCGACAATGACGGGATGGCCTCGATCAATTTCCTTTTTGATTGAATGAACTGAATTGCTAACGAATAAAAAATTAAAATCGCGACTGTACTTTCTTTTGACGTAAGCATTGAGCATATCGCCATTAGTGCCTGAAACACCAACATTATCGATGATACGTTGGCGACTGAGTCTTACCCCCCAATAGCCCATCAGCATTCTGAAGCTGTTATGACCACAACTAAAGGCACGATATTGCCTTGAATAGGGAACCTCTAAGATTTTTGACTTCGCCAGTACTTGGCTAGAGTGCAAACATCCAAGGAGCAAGAGAATAATCGTAAGGCGCATGTCTTTTCCTATGTTTTCCATCTGATTGTGATCATATTGTGCCACAGATGTCGGTGTTTTTCTCGATAAATATAGACTCTTAACGACTAAGTTTCGTGCCAAATGAGAAAAACAGTGACAAGCGTGGAGTCATGTTGGACAAAGCCAAGATTGACAACCTTTGCCTGGGGAAGAGAAATCTGAGTGCAGGTGAGACTCGTGAAGTTTTTGGGGTTCCAATCGATGCGGTTTTCGCCGAGGTGGTAACATTTAATTGGTTCAAATATTGGTTGCCCGATGAGAGGCTGTTTAATAAATGACTGCCAACCAGCTTGTGTAAAGGCAAGCTTTGCACGGATTAACGAATCTATACCCTTATCGTAGCTGTACCAGAGAAGTTTTGTACCCTTGGGAAAGGATAGTTTTGATAGGTTCTTTAGTTGGCTAAATTTCTCGATGAGATTTTCCTGAGCTTTACGGTTAAAGTCAGTCCGGCTTTTCGCAAGAAGCCAGTAAGCTACACTTAGCAAAACGAGAGTTAAACTGGCAAAAATGAGTAAACGTTTTTATTTCACAGATCCCTCTTGTCAGCAGCAATGATTGTCGTCAAGACGATCTATTTTCGGTTGGCTATTGGTCGGTGATCTTAGTATGTTATACTCCAAAGCAAAGCGGATTTTCAAATGGCAAGTGGAATTTTTGTCATCCTTGATCTTCTCATTATCAGATTACTTTCCATTTTAGCAACGATCACTATGCTGCGGGTTGGCGGGGGCATGTTCGTTCATAACATACATCGAAACCATTCATCACTGGCAGGCTATTCTTCCTTTTATCTTGCCAGACTTGGTCGCTGGGTTGGCCGTAGGAACGGTTGTTGTGGGAGTTAAAAAAGGGGGAAGTGCTCTTACTCGAAAGAAAAAGAGCGCCTAACCCCGTTTCATTAAATTTGGTTGCAGAAATACCCTGTGTCTTGGCTGAGCTCTAAGAGGCCTTCTGTTGTAAAGTCAGTCGATCCATCGTCGCTAGAAATGTTAGCGAAGATAAAGATCTTGTCGTTAATTTTGTGAACATTGACATATCCGTTTGCTGATGGATTACGCGATTTAAATCCTAGTAAAGCATGATCAGCATCAGTGGTCTCGAGGGTCAGGATTTCTAGTTGGATGATTGTCGGATCAAGACGGCCATCCAAAGGCGAGAAGCTCAGTTCGTACCACATTGCAACACCTTCCCCTAGAGAGCCTTCCTGTATGTGGTTTAGGCGAATAGTTGGCCCGTTTTGAGTTGAGGTGCACTGAAAGACATTGTTTATAGTGGGGCTGGCTGTTGAAATAGTAGTGGCCAGTGCTAATATAAGGGTAAAGAAGTATTTCATATTTGGTCTCCATGTTTTTTGGCGCGGGTCAAAATCTTTAGGGGTGTTATCAGATTATTTTTGATAAGTGAATGAAAAATGAATTTTCCGAACACATATATAAAAACTCCATCGAAGTATGGTTTCTTTATCCTCATTGTCATGGCTCTTTTGGCTTCCTGTCGCCACCAAGGAAGTCAACAAGCATCTATTATCGCTAGTCAATCGAGTGATGCGATGTTTTCTTTTCTCTCTGAACACGATTTACCGCCATTAACAGCTGGAGATTTTGTCACAGCCCAGCGAATTGTCAAAAATGAGACGGGTGGCCAAATCAAAAACCTTATGCATTGGGGTGCAACTGAAGATCTCGTCTCATTTGGATATTTTCATTCGATCTGGTTTTGTAAAGAGACAAAAACCACAAGATTTACAGAAACGTTTCCAGATTTAGTACGTTTTATGAAAGACGAAGGTGTAAACATACCAGATTATTTGGAAAAACGGTTCTTTCAACTCCAGACGATTGTCTTTGGGAAGATCGAACAGAGTTAGATAGCTTCAAACAAACTGAAGATGGCCAAGCGGTGCAGAGATTTTTGGAACGCACTTATGACCTTCAGAAATACGCCCTTTTGCTGCGCTTTCGCAATTTCTTGAGAGACTTACCTAATCACTTTCAAGGAAGTCAGTTAGTTGTCATTAGAAGAAATCTAAAATCCGTTGTGGAGATTAAATACGATCATGTATTCGACTATCTCAATTGG
>CAZBDM010000135.1:4517-4880 GCA_964490675.1 uncultured Oligoflexales bacterium | reverse complement strand
TCAATTGCTCCTCTTGGTGAGTTATTTGCAGATGCCGATAAATACAAACAAAACATAGAAGAGTTGTTAGAAAGAGTTGGTGGCAGTTGATTTAATCTTGGGATTGGAAAGGTGAAGGGTTTTTTACTGAGTTGCACGGATTAGACTATAGGTTTGGATTGAGTATTGTTCTTTTGGAGATGGAAAGTATTAATCAATATTCCGATCCATTAAAAAAATTCTCAACGGCGGCTGCGAAAGTCTTACTTGGAAGAGTTGCCCTAAGGGAAGCAGACTTTGGTCCCCATCATAGAGAATTCATGCGGCGAGCGTGTTCATACGCAGACGATATCGTTGACTCATTCTATTGGGATTGCCAAAGGC
>CAZBDM010000135.1:0-4507 GCA_964490675.1 uncultured Oligoflexales bacterium | reverse complement strand
CAATGTATGACAAAGCTGTATTTAGGTGAGCAGCATCCTACCCATATTGAGCGAGTCTATCGCCAGTCGAATGTCAAAAAGTGTTAAAAGGACCACTTTTAATCATTTTTTCCTGATAATGATTTTTCGTCCATTCGACCTGCGCCAAAAACAAATCTCTAAGCAGCTGAATTTTTGGCGATATTGATCGTTTAATCTAGAATGTGACCCATCCTGAGTAAAAGATAAGAAGGTTTTTATCCAAGACTTTCGGTTAATTTGGTAGAGAGAAGTCTGGCCGAGTATTATTAAGCTTTGGCTGAATTCAATGAACCTGAAAAAAGACTCATGTTGTATGAAACGATCCTTAAAAACATACCTCGAAGAACGCAGCAGTGAACGTGTCAAGGCTTTAGCCTCACTCATCGACAAAAACTCGGTTGTTTACGATATTGGCTGCGATCATGGTCATGTCGGGCTTTATGTTTTTTGTCAGCAAGGAGTGAAACGGCTTTATCTTGTTGATCAGTCAAAAGCAGTCATTGATACTCTGCAGAAGAACATCAATGAGCACAATCTTGATCTTGCGAATGTTAGATTGATCCACAAGCGAGGAGAAGATCTTGAGGATGTTGAAAAGTCGGCGACCTTGGTGCTAGCTGGTATCGGCTTTTTTACAATGCAAAGAATCGTAAGTCATTTAGCCGCACGGAAGCTTTTGTCTGATAATAGTTTTATAATATGCGTTAACAAAAATAGCGATCAAGTGATGTCTTTTATGAACACTTATGGCTATGTCAGGGTTGAAGAGCGACTCCTCGTTGAACGTCAAGAACGTTTCATCATCGAGAAGTACATCTCTTCTGTCAAATCTCCTATCAGATAAGAGCAAGTCTTATCTGACCATTGCTGGCATGTCGTGTCGCCCCTCGAAATCGATTCCCATGGCGTGAGTGATGGCTCCAAAGATATCTTTCTCATTCATCTTTCGATTGGGGTCGGATGCACCGGTCACTGGGTCGAAACCATGGGTAATACCAGTTGCAGCGTCGATGCCTCCATAAACACGGTTGCCATTTAACATCGGCGAAATCAGAACAACGCCATTGTTAAGGTGGTGACCACTTCCTCCTCCGCTGACCTTATCGCGACCAAACTCAGTAGCAATATAGATCATAGAACGGTCCCACATTTTTCCTTTTGCTGGATTGCCATCGATATCCGTGACCTTTAGCAAGTCTATAAGGCTATCAAGGCTATTTAAAATATAGCTCCACATTGCGTTCTGTGCGCCGCGGTGATCGACGTGTGACCAATCGAAGGCGATAGGGGCGTTGGGTGTTCCGTTGGTGTCAATAAGCGGTGATTGTTCTGGTGAAATAACAAAAGCGTTAGAAAGGCCATTCTTGGCTGCAAGGAAGGCCAATGCCGTTTTTGATTCCATTGGATCACTTGAAGCTTGAGGGAAAGCGTTCATGATCTGTTCGATGTCTGGAGATAGTTCAATGCCGAAGCTTTCGAGGTCGGCACTGGATGGATCGATCAGCATCAATTTGGAGATCATATCACCTTTTTCAAGGCTTTTAAGGAGCTCTTCACGGTTTTTCCTATAAACGCTCACTAACGGGTGGTCCTTGAAGTCATTTTGAAACTGTGAGGCAGCTTCCATTTGTATGCGTAATTGCCTAATTGCATTGACATTGTTGCCTGTTAAAGGAGACTTGATTCCTTTAAATCCGTGCATTGCCATTGCAAACATAAGTGGATCAGTAATGGGTTCAGCGCGAAGATGAGGAGCCAATCTATCGTCGTCGCCATGACGCACGTAGCCACCTCCAGCAAGTCCTAAGTTGGCGATGCTACAAGATTCTCCATAAGCCTCGGCAACCGCTTCGGTAATCGTTTTGCCACCAAATGCATTGTCACCATTCATTGCTCTTCTTGCAGCAATAAGATGGTTTACACTGGACACCTCGCAGGTCATAACTACTGTGTCAGAGGCGTGCTTATTCAAGAACGTTTGTTGTGCATAGCCATTTCCAAGGGGAATAGCACCTTGGATTGAATTGTTGAGAGGGGGCACGGCAACGAGGGGAGAGTTGATCTGTATGAGGTTATTGAATCCATTAGGTCCACTTGACTGGGCAAGAAAACTATCAATGATACTAGCGCCGCCAGCAGCAGCAATGACGAAGATGTATTTTTTGTCCTTGTTTTGTTGAGCTTTTAATATTCTCGGCCAATGAAGAGTTCCCAAACCTGCCAATGAAAGAGAACCGAGTTTTAATGCCGACCGACGGGAAATTTGTTTTTTACTTTGCATTTTTCTACCTCTAATCGCTTTTGACTTACAGAAAGATATTCTCGATATTTGTACCAATGGCAAAACACAGTGCTACAGCCAAAGTTTCATTGTTAGGAAACATGGAGCTCGCTTGTTGACCGACAGAGACCTCCTCTGGGTTGGGGTCTCTGGCTAAAAATCGTCGATAAAGGTCAACGACAAGTTGCGAGACTTCAGTGTTATTAGCGCTACTACCATTGAGAGAAAATTGCTTAAATACACGCGCTTCGTTGGAAGCTTGCTTATCTATGCTTGCTCTTGTGCTACATGCTGATAAAACAACTCTTTCGACAGCAGCTGGCGTCAGGGCGGTTGGTGTTTCTGCGCGTTCGTACTGGGCAGAGTCATAGGGTTCATTACCTCCCAGTACTGTTAAGTGAACTTTATCAATGCACGGAAAGGTTCCCAACTCCGTACAAAGCTCCGTACTACTTAGATCTAACGCTGACATCAGTCCCCTCTCGAAGGCACGATACCTCTTCCAAATGAGTGGGGTCGTTGTATCAGTTAAACTGATTTGATCTTTGCTCTGAGAGCTAGAAGTGGTTTGATCAGAGCTTTTACCGCTATCAATTTCTTCGCCGGGGACGACGATGTTGTCTTTCAGATCGTTCTCGGAAGAAAGTTTCTTTATGGTTGTCTTAGTTTTTTTGCAGGCTGTCACCGTATTCAATGCGGCAAAAAGTCCTAAAATGATAATGATCACTTTCATGGTTGTACCCTCCCGGCAAAAGCGTTTGTTTCTACGAAGCGATGAATCAGGTTATTGACAGAGTAATCTTGCTCAGGAAGACCTTTCCAAAGGCTTTCAAACTCATCGGATTCATGGGGAAGAGGTGAACGACTAAGAGCGTTTTCAAAGATCATTTTTGCAACATTGATTTTGAAGTAATCCGAGTTGCGCGCTTTCTCTGCCCAGGCAAGGAGGTCATCGACCGGCTCTCCAAAAATGACACCATCACCTCCCCAAGGTGTCCGGTTTGGGTTGTATGTACCAATTGAGTTGGTCACTAATGAAAAATCTATGTCGATGCCACGATAACTCGCGAAGGAGTAAGCTAAAGGATCAAGGGTTGAGTGACAGACAGCACATTCTTTTTGGGCGACATAGCGATTATCGACATCTCTTGGTTCGCCTGCGACCGGTATAATTCCTTCGCCTTTTGCTAAGTCGAGACCCAAATAAGCCCGATAAGCCTGTGCGGCAGTATTTCTTGGAAGCTCGGAAAACATAGTAAAGTTCGATAGAAACCACTGAGTAGTGATCATTCCCACCCGTCTATTAGGGGCCAAAGGTTCACCGCCAGCGATGACGATTCTTGGGTTTAATTGGAAAGGTTCTTCGCGGGGAACAGTTCCTTCAATACGATTATATGATTCATCAACATGATAGTCTGCCTTAAGCAGGTCTCTAACATCCCTGTCTCCAGACATGATGTAAGCAAAAAGTCGATAGTCAAAACGGTAATCGCCAATCACAACATTGCTGCCGAATCCAGTTGCGCTTAGCGGTTGAATTCTTTTGTCTGCCATGCGATGAAGAGCTTCTTTAATCCAATAATCGCTGTTCAAACACTTATCCAGTTCGTCATGCATGTAGGTTTTTGGATCACTAGACGTTTTTAAGGTTTGAAGCTCTTGATAGCTTGCGGGTCGGCCGCAATAAATTGTTTTGATACGTTTGAAAGCCATGGTGCGATCGTAGCTAAGAGAGACTGGTGTAGATGGTTTTATCTTTTTATCACCAGGATGTCCGCCGTGGAGGATCTCTTTTTCGTTTGGGACACCATCATCGTCACTGTCAAGATTCGCAACGGCGTCTAATGCCTGAATGAGATTACCTTTCAGATCACCAGCGACTTCCTGTTCGATGGCAATTCCGTATGGATTTAGAGAAGGGGGACCGGCATGGCAGCTTGAGCAACTCGCTGACGGATCTTTACAAGCATTACTACCGGCATATTTTTGACAAAAAATTGTGACTGAATCTGGACTCGCTAGAACATTCGCAGGAAACCAAAATAATAGTCCTACGACTAAGAAAGTGATCCTTAGCATACCTACCTCTCGAATAGAAAATCTCAATGAATGTTACTTGTGAAAGTTCACGGTCTGGTTTGTTTGTGGGGCGATTTGCTTAATTTAAGCTCTTCCCAATGCTTTCTTTGCTTATCGGGAAACTAC
>CAZBDM010000134.1:2123-9337 GCA_964490675.1 uncultured Oligoflexales bacterium | reverse complement strand
CGACGATATTTTTTTGTTTAAATTTCGGGATACGCAAAGTTACTTAGAGGGCAAGCAAATGCGCTAACAGGGGAAAACATATGCTGCATGTTCAATAGGATCCTCGCTGGTCAGCAGCCTCCAATAAGGCTGAGTCATGACAATGACCCGCTGTTTCACTTTCATCGTTGGCAGACAAACATGGGTATTCTTGGAGTCGAAGAAATTTGGAGCGTACCCTATATTCCAATGTCCCACCCATACGTCGAGCGATTGATTGGAACGACGCGGCGAGAGTTCTTGGATAAGACCCTGTTTTGGAATCAGCGTGACTTGGAATTAAAATTGGAAGAATTTCGGAAGTACTTCAACAGTAGTCGAGTCCATCAGGGACTCGGTGGTCGGACACCAGGCGCCATTTGTTCCAATTCAGCGATATCTACTCTCGATCCGTCAAAACTAACTTGGAAAAAATACTGCCGGGGCCTATTCAATGTTCCTGAAGTGGCGTGACCCAAGTTTTGTGGATGCACAGGTGAAAGATCGTGAAAACTTTTTTGGCCATAAAAAAGAGTGGCCAAAAAAGTGGCCAAAAATAGAGATTCTTCGCTGAGCCGAGGATAACTGGATATCCTTCACTAGGTTCAGGGTGACGAAGTTTCCCTTGGTATGACTGAATTTTAAGGGATTTTTACTTTAAAAAAGATGGCTCCTGAGGACGGACTCGAACCGCCGACAAGGTGGTTAACAGCCACCTGCTCTACCGACTGAGCTACTCAGGAACATCATCGATCGGATTTATTGAATTAGCTGTTTTGATTTAAAAGGTCAAGAGTTTAGATAAGGTGCTGAAAAAATAAGCTTTTCGGGGAGGGTCTTAGCTGCCTTTTTTCATCAGCATCCGGTTGATGGCTCCTGCTGCGAAGCCTTGCTCGATGTCTTCTTTGCCTTTTCGGGCCGAGACGAGGATGAGAGGTACATCTTTTAGAGCGTGGTGTGATTTGATCAGGCGACAAAGCTCGTAACCATCGACCCAAGGTAAATTTACGTCAAGAAGTATGAGGTCAAGTTTGGTTGTCTCGAGGATTTTGGAGAGCTCCATGCCATCTTCGGCAAGGATCACCTTGTAGTTCTCTCCCTCGAGAATGCGTTTGAGAGCGCTGCGCATGATTTCATCATCGTCAACGACAAGTATCGAGCGAGTCTCTGAAGACTTTTTCAAATTGCGGAAATCGGCGAGATTGACAATTTTCTTAGAAACGATTTTCTGGCGCTTGATCGCTTCAACCTTCTTTCTGATGGTCTTGTCACCAGATGCGCTTGGGTTAAATCGTATCCGTTTCATTAATCCGCCCTTGAAGAGAGTAGAGAAGAATTTCTATATAAGGTGAGATCGGTGTTTTTACTGCTGGCTTAAATCCTGTAGACTTGCGGATGGTGTATGAATCAGAGATTTATCATCGAGATTTTAGATGGTTAAACAGTTGAAAATTAACTGGCAGATGGGTTTTCCTCCCCTAAAAGCGGAGCGTTGGCAGGATCTATCAGAGGTAAACTTAGCGGTATTACCCGCTCATCAGCTTATTTGTCAGGAACTCGGATGGCCAGGGGCCAGCTTGGCAGTACTCGATTTTGCATTTTCAAAAAAACTTGACCGTCAGACGGGATGGCAAGCCGACGACTGTGATCAAAGCTTGGCCATAGAGCAGGCGTCTCGTGTTTTCAAAAGGGGGGTGGCGTTCCGTAAGGGTAAGTCTGAGGGCGTTCTTTATGTACCTTTAAGCGGAGAATATCAGATAGAGTTTCTCGATGAGCCCACTCCCCAGATAGAAAAATCGAGCGATGACTTCGTTATTATTGACGGAAATGTGGCGGAAGCTTGGCCACACCTGGCATCCCTTTCGGATCTGACCCTCACCCTAACCGAGCAGCAAAAAGAACTGTCTAGTGTCGCCAAAATAATTTCGTACTGGAAAGAAAAGGGCGCGCCGAAGCACTGGTTGATCGTTGGTGGTGGTGTCTTGTCTGACGTCGCTGCTTTTGCGGCTCACTTGGTAGGTTGCAGTTTTGAGTTTGTCCCGACCACCTTGCTTTCAATGGTTGATGCATGCGTTGGTGGTAAGACCGGAGTGAATTATGCCCCCTATGGTAAGAATCAAGTGGGAGCCTTCGCTTTTCCTAGTCGCGTAAGAATCTATGCGAGTTGGCTCAAAACTCTCAGTGACCGAGAAATTGTCTCAGGTGGAGCTGAGTGTCTGAAGCATGCCATCTTAGCGGGAGAGGAAGTGCTTCTGAGAGATATTTCGTCGGCGCTAGATAAAAGATCCATTGAGCAAATCGCACAGCTTCTTCCACCACTCGTTAGGCTTAAGGCAGAGGTTGTCAAAGAGGATGCTAACGAAAGTGGGCGAAGAGCGACCCTAAACCTTGGCCACACCCTCGCCCATGCAATAGAAGCAGTCTCTCATCGCTACGATCTTCCTCCAGAAAAAACTATCCAACACGGCGAAGCGGTAGCGTTAGGGCTTGCTTACGCGATTATTTTGAGCGAGCAATGCGGTCACTTAGACAAGAAGGGAAGTGATCTTTTGAAAAAGGCTATTGTTTCGTCACGTTGTCTCATCGATCGCAAATCCTTTGAAAGTTATACTGGCGATAGGAAGCTTGAGGATGAGACGCTTTGGAGAGACATTTCTTCAAAGTTTCAACATGACAAGAAGTTCATCCACACTTCAGACGAAAAAAGCAGTCAGTGGATTCTTCTCAAATCTCTCGGTGAGGTCCAAAAAAACCCCGAGGGACGCTATGTTGTTGATGTCTCGTTGCCGACCCTAGAAAAAGCCTGGCAGGCATTTACGGCATTTTTGCCAAGCTACTAAGTCATCAAGTCAAAAGCTTTTACATAGAGCGGCGATACTTGCCACCTACGCGGTAAAGCGTTTCTGTGATTTCACCTAAGCTGCAATACTTAACGGTATTCATCAATTCGGCGAAGACATTTTTATTTTCGAAGACTGCATCTGCAAGACGCCTTAAAGCTTGTTCTCTCGAGGAACTGTGAGCTTCCTGGAAGTTTTTCAGTCGGATAAGCTGATCGTCTTTTTCATCGTATGATGAACGACTTAAGTCGATACTATCGCGCAATTCGGCTGAATCATCATTTGGATTAAGATACGTGTTCACTCCAATGATCGGCAGTTCTCCTGTGTGTTTAAGGTGCTCGTAGTAAAGACTTTCTTCTTGAATCTTATTTCTTTGATACTGAGTCTCCATAGCACCGAGTACACCACCCCTTGAGGATATGCTTTCAAATTCCTTAAGAACAGCTTCCTCGACAAGATCGGTTAACTCTTCTAAGAAATAAGAGCCTTGGTTGATGTTTTCGCATTGGTTTGGACCGAACTCCTTATTGATGATCATCTGGATTGCCATCGCTCTTCTGACGCTTTCCTCGGTAGGTGTGGTAATCGCTTCATCGTAAGCATTTGTATGAAGGGAATTGCAGTTGTCGTAAAGAGCGAGGAGTGCCTGGAGTGTTGTACGGATATCGTTAAAGTTCATCTCTTGAGCGTGAAGTGAACGTCCCGATGTTTGGATGTGATACTTTAACTTTTGTGATCTTTCGTTAGCACCATACCAATCGCGCATCGCGATAGCCCAAATACGACGTGCTACGCGACCGAGAACGGCGTATTCAGCGTCGACTCCGTTGGAAAAGAAGAATGAAACATTCGCTGCAAAGTCATCGATCTTCATTCCTCTGGCAAGATAGTACTCAACATAAGTGAAGCCGTTTGCCATGGTAAAGGCAAGCTGAGATATTGGATTGGCACCAGCTTCGGCAATGTGATAGCCAGAAATAGAAACGCCGTAGTAATTGCGCACTTTTTTATCGATAAAATACTGCTGGATATCTCCCATCAGCTTCAGAGCGAATTCAGTCGAAAAAATACAAGTATTTTGGGCCTGATCTTCTTTTAAAATATCAGCTTGAACAGTTCCCCGAACAACTTGCAAGGTTTGATCGTAAACCTGTTGGTGTTCCTCAGGAGAAGGTTGACGGCCGTTGTCTTTAATAAACTTAGAAATTTGTTGATCGATCGCAGTATTTAAAAACATAGCCAGTATAACAGGAGCGGGACCATTGATTGTCATGCTGACGCTAGTTGAAGGAGCGCATAGATCAAACCCTTGGTAGAGAACTTTCATATCATCCAGGGTGGCGATTGAAACTCCCGACTCCCCTACTTTCCCATAAATATCCGGTCTTTTGTCAGGACTTGCTCCATATAAAGTGACGCTGTCGAAAGCTGTCGAAAGTCGTTTTGCGTCATCGTTTTTCGAAAGAAAATGAAAGCGCTTGTTGGTTCTTGCTGGTCCACCCTCACCTGCAAACTGGCGTTTAGGGTCTTCGCCTCTTCTTCTAAAGGGGAAAATTCCTGCCGTATAAGGGAAGCAGCCGGGACGGTTTTCTCTAAAAAGATAATGAGCAAGGTCGGCCTTCGATTTAAACTCTGGCACAGCGACCCTCGTCAACTTATTATGAGAAAGTGTTTCAAAACGAGAAGAAATGTGGATGGGCTTGTTTCTGACCACGTAGGTGAATGTATCTTTTTGGTACTCGTCGCGGGTTCGCTGCCAGTGGGCGATCGTTTCTCGGAGTGCTGGATCAAGTTTTTGCCAGTAAGCTTCGGCTTTTTCGTAAAGTTTATCTTTTGTGTCGCCAACTTCTTCAGCGGCTATTTCAAGGGATTCGGCTTTTTTGATATAAGAAATCAGCTCATCACTTTTACTGTGATAAGATCTAACTGTTTTAGCGATCTGAGCGAGATAATTTTGTCGGTCGGAAGGAATAAGGGAGTCGCGTTTCGAGGAGTAATAAGTGTAGCTTCTGTTTTGCGAAGGTTTATACTCACGGTCTTTGACGAAATCACTAAGACCTTTTGTGATCGCGCGATAAAGGCCGTTGGTGCCATCATCGTCATAGCGGCTCGCGATTGTTCCGAATAGATTGTAGGCGGAGTCGTCCTGAGGGATGCCCTTAAAACGACTTCTTCTCAGGGTCGTTTTGATATCTCTGATGGCATCTGGTCCTTGTGGTCTCTCGTATTTGTTGACGCAAATAAAATTGGCATAATCGAGCATGTCGATCTTTTCAAGTTGAGTGGAAGCGCCATATTCAGGGGTCATAACGTAGAGACTAAGGTCTGAAACATTTAAAATACCTGTGTCTCCTTGCCCAATTCCGCTTGTTTCGACAATGATAAAGTCAAAGTCTTGAGTGCGCATAATTTTCAAAGCTTCACCGACGTGCTTTGAGATTTCTTGACCAGATTCACGGCTGGCAAAGCTTCTTAAATAAATGCGGTTATCGTAACAGCTATTGATTCTAATGCGGTCACCTAAAAGTGATCCACCGGTCTTTTTCTTAGAGGGGTCAACACAAATAATCCCGATATTTATGGCAGGAAAATCGTAAAGAAATCTGATCAGGAGTTCATCTAAAAGAGAGCTTTTACCCGCCCCTCCTGTACCAGTTACGCCGAGCACTGGAATGTCATTATAGCGTTGCTCATCGGTCTTTAATTCCGGAAGGATTTGATCAGCGGTTTTAATACCGTTTTCTATAAGACTAAGGGCGCGAGAAAGACGCGCTCTTTGATGGTCTTTACGTTTATCAAATTCAGTATAGTCGAAGTCTGACTCGACTAGAATGTGTCCAATGCTGCCCTCAAGGCCGAACTTCTGTCCGTCTTCAGGGCTATAGATTTTGGTGATACCGGACTTTTCCAGGTCTTCGATTTCTGAGGGAATAATAACTCCCCCACCGCCACCGAATATTCTAATGTCATCTCCACCTTGTTCATCGAGAAGCTGTCTTAGATACTTGAAATATTCAATATGTCCGCCTTGGTAGCTTGAAACAGCCACGGCTTGCACGTCTTCATCGATAGCGGCTTGCGCAACTTCCCTTGCGGTGCGGTTATGACCAAGATGAATCACCTCGACACCACGTCCTTGAAGAAGTCTTCTCATGATATTGATCGAAGCGTCGTGACCATCAAAAAGAGATGTGGCTGTAACCATACGAATTTTATGTTTGCTTTTGTATTCGGATAAGGTCTTAGGGTCGTACGTTAGTAGTCTTTGGCTGCCAGTGCTGAGTTCGTCCGACTTTTTTATTCTAGCCATTAATCTTCTCCCTTACCTACGTCGCAAAAGCGACAGGGCGTCTTTTGGTGTTTTTCGCAGTCTTATCAGTCCTAGTGCGATGAACACAATAGCAATAGAGCCACCTTTTAGGCAAATTAAGAGAGCAGATTTTAATTTGTAAGTCAGGTCCGTTAGAAGTAAAGCTTCCTCAAATTGAGGTAAAACAAACATTAAAAGGAGTGCTGAAAGGACACCTGCAATACATAGAATCGTTATTGATTTTAGAAGTTTAGCAAGGTTCAGCCGTGGTCGGTCTGGAAACAATCCTAAACCCAAAAAAAGAGCATTGGAGCTCAGTACCAAAGACGCTGTCAGCGCTATGCCGGTATGTCCATAGGTTTCGACGAGAAAATAATTGAGTAAAAAGTTGACCAAAATACCAGATAAACTGACATACATTGCATAGTTTGTTCGGCCCCGCGCGTAGTAATAGGAGGTTAATACTTTTATTAGTCCATATCCAAAAAGGCCAAAGCTATAATAATAAAGAGCTGCAGCAGTCTCTTGCGATGCCTTTTGATCAAATGCGCCATGTTCAAAGAGCAGTGATATCACTTCTCTACTTGAAAACGCGATAAAGATAAAACAAGGCATCATAAGCCACAGGACAAGGTCGACGGCATTCTGGATCTCGCGGCCCACATCTACATGCCTATGGTCACCTGTTCGAGCAATTGTGCGGCTTAAAACAGGCAGCACTGCCGCACCAACAGCGACACCAAACAATCCGATCGGTAGCTGCAAAATTCGAAAGCTAAAGGTGAGCCAGCTGACAGCCCCACTCTCAAGGCTTGTGGCAAAGTTCGTGTTGACGACCATATTGATTTGACCTGCACTGGAAGCGATCACCATAGGAACCATGAGAAGAAAAATCTGTTTGGTATGTTCGTTCCATATGGTTAGGCTAGGCATTTTGATCTTGTCTTTAAGAAGCGGCTTCCAAAGACCCCAAAGTTGGATGCCTGCCTGACCCGCGCCGCCAAGCAAGACCCCGATGGCTAGACCGAGAACGCGTCGATCAG
>CAZBDM010000134.1:0-2113 GCA_964490675.1 uncultured Oligoflexales bacterium | reverse complement strand
CCACTTTTCCCATTCGATAGGTATGATATCAGCTGACATTTTCGATAAAACCAAAGCGCCGAAGATGTATCCGAGGTTGAGCAGGATCGGTGAAATTGCGGTTAAAAAAAACCGTCCTCTTTGATGAAGAGCGCCGGTTGCAATAGCTCCAATCGCCATCAATAAAATAAAAGGAAAAAGTACTCGGGTTAATTGAGTGGCGTTATGAATAAAAACATCACCAAAATCTTCTTGATTAGCAAAGAGCGTTAACAATTGAACCAGCCAAGGGGCAGCTAAAATCCCCAGGAGTGTTATGATCGAAACAATGATTCCAGTGAGCCAGAGAGAATCGATGAGAATCTTTTCGGCTCTTTTCTGATCTTGTTCCCAAAGCGACGAAAACACTTTTGTAAAAGAAGCACCTAAAGCCCCTTCTGCAAGAGTTTCCCGCAGGAGGTTGGGAATGCGATTTGCTAAAAAAAACGCATCAAGCAAACTCGTGGCACCAAAAACGCCAGCCAGGACTGATTCTCTTACAAGGCCAATGACGCGACTAAATAGAGTTCCTGTTGCGAATAAAAAACTCGATTTTGCAACGGACAAGTAACACCCCACCGAGTAAGCATTTCGTGTACTTTGTCATTGTTGAGTGTTTAGAAATGTTTTGCAAATCCTAATGTAAAGATTTGCGTTTCAAGGCTATAAAATTGGGCTCTATTTTCGACAAAATTAAGCTGTAAACCTGATTCTCGATAGTCGTACACGTCTGGGATATTAATATCGATCTGTTCTCTTGCGTAGCCAAAAAAGAAGTCAGCATCATAGGCGATGCGACGAGCGATATCGAGTCCAAAGATCGTGGTTTTGACGGTAGCATCATTGAAATCATGGGTTTTGCCAGGGCTCGGGCTTCGGTAGCTCAGCTTGTTCCAAAGACTCTGACCATAAAAACCTTCAACCATCCAGTATTGTCCTAAATGCGCCTTTAGTTTGGCGATGGGAAGAAGACTATCAATCGTGTGACCAGATGTAATGTTGCGAAATTGACTGCGTCGTCCTTCAACTCTGAGTGCGGTCTCGAGCGGAATAAAGCTCTGGTAAAACAAATAGCCGCCTTCAAACCCAGCGTGTAGTCTCTGATAGACTGAGTTTGAAGAATCTTGCGAGGAGTTCATCATTAAAAACCCCAGGTCGGTTGCTAAATGAAATGGAGCAGGATCATATTGATAGCCAAGCATGGCCCCTAATGGAACTCCTTGATGGTCAGAGGAAGTGCGCGGTTCTGTACTACCATCAGCTCTCAAACCTGTTTCTCCGTCAACGGGAACTTGAAGATCGGGGAAAAGTCCAAAGCCGGTGTTAAGGTCAAAGCTAACCTTCGATTCCTCTTTAACGGTAATTTGAGCAAAGCTGCGGTGAGTAAGGAAAAGATAGCTACTGATCAAGAGAATGAAAGCGAATTGAAGTTTTCTTTGCATGGCAAGATTTCCGGTTCGTGGGTTTGGTAAAAAACGGGCCGGGAGGAGACGCCCTCTTGTAAGGGAGCAAAGTTTATACCACTGTCCAAGCTCAAGGAAAAGTTGTAACTTGCTAGAACTACTGACGTAAAGACAGGGGCCTTGGAAGGCCTCTGACTAAAATATGTACATATTGAGTAAAGGCTAGTCGGACATTCCATACAGATTTATCAGTAATCTTTTCTAAAGGAGGACACAAAATAGTCGATATTAGACTTTGAGATTAGGAATTTAGCTTAGCTCGGGTCTTATTGGGGTGAGGTGTGAAAAAGCATAATACAATGTTGGTGTGTCTCATCACAATCTGCTGTTTTGTTGTTGGTTGCCAACGCTTTTTTTCGGCAAAGAAAAGAAATCAAGACTCACAAGTAAAACTATCAAGTTGCCAACTCGAGAAACAGTATGAAGAAAAGTGGTCAAAACTTGTCAATCAGCAATGCCTTGATTGTCATCAGGACCATGACAAACCATTTCATCACACACTTGCTTCGCTTGAAACAATCAAACCTTACGCATCTATCATTAAAGGAACCATAGATGACCGATCGATGCCTCCCAGGAAGAGTCAAGAGTACATAAAATGGGAGTCTCAAAAAGATTCAAGACCTGAGCAA
>CAZBDM010000133.1:5314-9367 GCA_964490675.1 uncultured Oligoflexales bacterium | reverse complement strand
GGGACCTAGAAGATATTGTCGCTATACTAGATGAACTAGAACTCTGGCGACACGCCAAAAAAGGAGACTGCCGAAGTCTTTTAATGCAACAAATTACATCGTTTAAAGCCGCGAACGGCCTTGTTCCTCACAGCGAAGACTGCGTCCACTTTCTTTTTCAAGCAGTAAAAAATATGCAAAACCGCCTGCCTTTTGAAGTGGTGAGGATTGGGGAAGTGGATTAACTCCTATCATTCATAATGATTTACGCCTGAAGCAAAACTTTGTAAGGCAAATCATTTCTTTCAAGCTGATCTTGAAGAGATAATTCAACAAATTGCTTTGGATCAAAACCTAGATGTTCAGCCCATTGGGCAGCTTTCTGGGGGCTTACTGGCTTTTTGCCACCTATAAAGTCACTATAATAGCTTGCACTCACTGCAAGCTCTTCGGCCATTTCTTTTTTTGTCCATTCCTCTCCTTGACGAATAGCTTCAACGAGACTTGCCAATGTCAATGGTCCGTTTCCGGATGGAAACTAGCTAAGTCTGCCCAGGATTGCAGCTTTGTAACAATATGCTTTGGCGCTCTTTTTTAGGTGTTTCTCAGCTCTTTGGCTAATTTTAATGTCAAAAATTATCTTTTCGACCCTTCCCTGTCGAAAAGTTCACATTTTTTGTGAACTTTTTCAATTTAAAGATACTAATCACCTAAAATGACATTAAGACTCTAAGCGAGTGAATGCTTGTCAGTCGAATGATGCATTGTCTAAGTAGAAACGGCCAGAATCCGCCCATTAAAGCGGACGAAATTTGAGCCAGTTTTTCTGATCAACCTCCAGCCAAACTGCCGCACCTGTTCTTTTTTACTTCTAGCTTTCTAGATTTACTTCACTTTCTTTTCTCAAAACCTCATGAACTCCACCGCCTCTCATTGGCACCAATGTTGCTATCGTTGCTATTAGAGAAAGGTAATCAAAATACTCCCCACATTTAGTTTTAGAAAAAGGGGGAAAACCAAACGCTCATGAAAGGAGATTGAGATGATTTTTGAGAAACGAGAAGACATTGATTTTGGTCTTAACGTCAACCGCGGTAGAGATCGTGACCGAGATCGCGATCGCGACAGCAACAGAGGTAGTAACCGTGGCGGCGAGTGCCGAGGCGCTAACTGCGCAACCATCGCCCCAAAAGCTGACTCTGTCGCAACACTATTTAACTTCTAAAGGATGTGATGATGAAAGTTCTACTGACCCTAGCTTTTAGCATGTTTTTTTGTGGTGCGGCCATGGCCGACACGGTGAAGATTGACATCGATAAAGGAACAGCAAAAGTCAAAATTACTGACTTAGATGCTCCTTTTAAGGTGAGCTACACCTTGCCAAGTGGCTGTCCTCTTTCGACTGTTGAAGAAGTGTCTTCGGCTACTTCAGCTAACTTCTACCATGCAGGCCAACACTGTCCTAATGGTGCTGAATTTGTCATCGAAGTCGACCCCAGCTTCGCTGACAAAGTCGAAATCAAACTTGCTGATGGCATGTTAGATGCGACAGCGATCAACCAAGATGTTGCCGACCTAACGGCCGCAGTCACTTACGGAACAATTGAGTCCTCCACGGCTCGCATTGTTCCAAGCCAATATAACATCGGAGCACGAGCTGAGATCAAAAAAGATGACGCAAGACTTAAGAAAGTCGTGATCGAGCTTAGATCTGGTGTGATTACGCTTTAAAAAATTGGCAGGAGGTCTTTTGGCCTCCTGCCAAAACCAAAAAAGAGGGATAAAAATGTTTGTAACCATAAGCCGCGATCAAAATGAAGCGATGACACAATCGATAGGGCGTGTCTTTCCAGAACATACAATTAAACTTGATCTTAATACTGTTATTAATCGCACCAATATCGATGATGAAATCATTGCCGGCGAACCTCTGATTCACTGGAAAACCGACGCTGGCTTAGAGATAAAAAACCTGCGCGCATATACTCTCGTTAACCGCGTTGACTATCTTCCTAAAGAGCTTTTTTTAGACTTTCATCCGGAGGATCAAGACTACGCCTATTATGAGTGGTATGCCTACTTAAGCTTCGCCCTAAGTTCGTTTACAAATGCCACTTCTAAACCTTCTCACGCAGGTCTAAGTGGATCGACCATCCCTCTGCCGATGCAATGGAAAAAAATTAAAAAGGCTTTTAAAAAAGAACTCCCCGTTCCGCAATATTATTACGGCAGCCTTGAGCACTGTCCTTTTAGTCTAAAAGACCCAGATCTTGTCAGTGGTGATCTTTATAACCTTTATCACTGGAAGCCCGGCTTTGGCTCACAAGACAAAGACAAAAGATACTTTCTTTATAAAAGACCAAAGGGCACTCCGGTTATCTGCTTAACAGTAGGCAAAGAAGTCTTATTTTCTGACAGTCAATCTTTAACAAAGACTGAGCAAAACATTCTACGCACCTACGCCTTAAAAGTATCTGAGATTTTTTCTTTTCAGATCTCCGAGACTCTTTTTTTTATCGATAAAGACGAAGTCAGCTTTGCCATGATGAATAACTATCTTGGAAACCAGTGGCGCGAAGATGACCTTGATCTTCTCGTTTACAATGGCCTTAAGCCATACCTTAAGGGGGAACGACAATGAAACGCACTTTTATTCCACCTTCACATAGGCCCTATGTGGTCGGTTCAACCATCGAAAAAGAAGACTCCAGCACAGCACATTATTTAGAGATTTTTTCTGACAAGAGAAAAAGACGCCAACTCATCATTGAGCTTCTAAGGGGCGATAGAACCATTCCGGGACATGAAAAAGAATTACTTCAAAAAACAATGGCTGGGTTTTTTCCTCAGCTTAAAAAAGGAGAAAACTAACATGTATAAGCTTTCTCGTTATGTCGATGATCCGCGCCAAAAAAGAGGCGAACTTTGGTATCAACCCAGAACCTCACAAATGATTGGCATCAATGATTTTATGCGCGACCATTTAGACACGATCATGTCTGTGTCCTCGTCACACCCACAAAAAGATCCCGACCTTATTTTATGTCAACTCGTCAAAGAAGAGCTTATTGACCGTGGCTTTCTTGTAAAAGAACATGATGACGAACAGTCGCAACACAATCAGTTAAATCCGACTGTTCTCTCAGATACACCTCTTTTTTATCTTCCAACAGCCTACTATGATCTTCTTCCCGAGACGGCTGAGCTAGGGTTTTTTTCCGTGCCCTCTGATATCCACGCCGGCCGTCCCGGGTCGCGCTATGGACCCGATTTCATTCGTTCTTTTAGCCAAAACCTCGGCTTTAGGTCTAACAACAGTAACGATATTTACGCTCTCTCAAAAAAGGCGCCTGCCGTGCCTGAGGCCATGATTTTTGATTGTGGCGATATCAATGTTAAATCGAAAAATTTTTCAGACATCTTTTCAAATGTCACACGCGTCTCTGAAACCATCGCAAAGTCATCGATTCCATTTATGCTTGGTGGTGATCATGCTTATAGCCTTGCTGCCATTAAAGGGATGACAAAGTCCCACGGCAAAGATTTTGTTGTCTGTCAATTTGACCAGCATCTTGATATCCAGTTTTCACATTACCGCCAAGGATGCCCCGAGCTAAAAGAAGACCTCTCGCATGGAAACTTTATCTCGCACCTTAAAAAGGATCTTCCCGATGTCAAGGTTTATCAGATTGGGGTGTCAGAGTATCAAAGCTTTAATGGTCCCGAGGCAGACGAGATCAATAAGTATCTTTCCTATGTGGGAGAGCAGATTTCTGATCGAGATCTTTTACTTGATAAAAAATCTTCTTTGGAAAAACTACCGCGCGGAAAAAAAGTCTACCTCACAATCGACGTTGATGTACTAGCAGCGCAGGTGATGGCTGAAACAGGTTATCCCTCTGATATCGGCCTGGATCTAAAAGCTTTTTTTGACACCCTCGCACATATCATATCTAGCAATGAAATCATTGGCTTAGACCTCATGGAGTTTGGTCTTAACCATTCTTCTGAAAAACACAAATACTCAGCGACGCTTATGGCAAAAGTGATTCTTGAGATTCTTAATCTGCTATT
>CAZBDM010000133.1:0-5304 GCA_964490675.1 uncultured Oligoflexales bacterium | reverse complement strand
TATTCCCAGGTAAAGGAGACTGATATGGGCAGGGGATTAAATCTTGTGATCGGCGTTAAAGAAGACTCACAATCCCATGTAGTCGCAAGTCAAGCTGATTTTAAATTATTTTGGGACGATTTCAAAAAAGACTGGGACGTGATCATTAAGGATGATGCCGCTATTCTTTGGCTTAGAGAGCGCAGAGATTTAATCAATGTCAATCAAGATGTCGCAAAGCTTTATATGCGGTTTCCTTATGCAGAAGAGGGCGATCTCAGTGAAGTCTATCTTCTTCTCATTAGTCTTGTAGAACCGGAAATAATTATCGGTCCACAAAACGACATTAACTCGCCGACTAATAAACTTTCGCAGCTTTCATTATTCGGCAAACATGCTCCTTACACGCGTGTGACAAATCTCACAGAAAAGATTTCTGCAGCAAAAGAAGCCGTCACAAAAAGCATGTCTTGGCTGCGCTCAAAAGTCTGTCAGATTAAGCAAATCCCTGTCGACGAAAGCATTAAGAGAACCTCTACCCCTGTTTTGATGCAAGAATTTGTCAGAGGAGAGGAGTATAAATCTCATTTTCTTTATAGTTCTTATGGCCTTAGGGCTTTTACGGTCAGAGTAGAACTAGATCTTGATGCACCTGAAGAGCATGTGGATTACCGCTACCAAGATGAGGTCGCAGGTTATAGCGAATGCGCTCTTTTTAGAGAAGAACTTAAAGGGATTGCTGAAAACATCGCGCGCGAAAATAAGATTAATTTTTTTGATTGTGACTACCGCATCGATCACGAAGGTCGCCTAAAAATCCTCGAGTGGAATGACTCTCCAGCTCCTTACTGCTTTGAATCACATTTTAGAAAAGAAGGAGAAGATAGTTTTTCCGCCTCGCTATTTGAAACCCACACGCCGGTGATCTTAAAGACCAAAGAAGATCAAACCGGAAGCCTTCTTTCTAACTCAATGCATGACAAAGCGGTCACTCTTTGTTTTGATGATTACGGCAAAGACTGGACCTACGTCTTGCAAAATGGTGCGATAAGATTTTTTGCCGGCTCACGAGTGATCAGGCCAACAAAAATTTATCTTAGAAATACCAATGATGATGATGCGCGTTTTGATTTTATCTATGCAGCCCTCGATAGCCTGACGGACATCCTTGTCATTGGCGCACCTGAGATTAATTATTTAAATGGTTCTAAGCCCTTACAATGCACCACCTCACTTAAAAAAAGCCTCCGTCCGGGCTGTAAAAAGGTCAGGATCCCTGCGCTAAAACTTAAAAAAACAAGCAGCGCTGGCAGTAGCTGGAAGAGCCCTTCAAAAGTCGTAAAATCGATTTCTGGTTTTAGATCCATCGTCGTCGCTGAAGACGTATGGAAAGACTGGGACGAAAAACACTTGGCTGATCAGATCACACTTTTTCAAAATAAAGTTCCTGGTGATATTGTCAGAGCACATATCGTCGATAAAAAGCTCATCTGTGCTCTTGCCACTGAAAACACTGGCGCCACTGATCACCGCTACGCCAATGATCGCAGGGCCTTTCGCCATATTAAAATGCCTGCACAAGTAGAACAGTTTTGTCTAGAAGTGGCAAAAAATGAAGACAATGATCTGATCGGTATCGATTTCATTAAAGATAAAGACGGCATCTACCACTGCCTGGAAGCAAACCCGCAACCAGGTTGGGGATGGTATGTGGAAAACCTTGCAGAAGACGATGATTTCTTAGCATCAGCGTATCATGTCACCATCGATCAGATGCCAAGGTTGATTGAAGAAAGGCTATTGTCATGAATTATAAAATCAGCAGACGAGCCGTCAGTCTTCTTGTCAGCCTTATGGCGCTTATCACCGCCACAAGCTACGGCAGCATTTGGCTAACCTCAAAGATCCTTAATGATATTAGCAGCAAAGAAAAGATCTTTGGTTCTGTTCTGATGATTTTAGGGATCTATTTCGCGGTCAAATTTGCCACCGTTTGTCTTAATATCACTTACGAGTATCTACAAAAAAAACTCTCCATCAGTGAATATGAAAAAGCATGGACAATCTTTCTGCCAGATCTTATTGCGCCAAAAGATGCCGGACGTTTTTCTGAGTTTCACAACACGGTAAAAAACAATGTTCCGCAACTTTTTATGCTCAAACTAGACAGCATTAATAAAATTCTCAGTACGATTCTTCTTATTACGGTAGCTTTCGTTCAGTCTTTTTCTGATGGGCTTTACCTCGGCGTAGTCGCCGGCTCTTTAGTGGTGCTCTTTTCATTCGCTTCAGGGTTTTTTCTACAAAAAAAATATCAAGACTCCGTCTCATCCCTTTCTAAGTCACACACATCGATCCTACGCTGGATGGAAACTTATTTTAGACACTTTAAAGAAATCAAATCCAATATCTCTGCTATCACCGGAAAGCCGGCGCGTTCTTTAGGTTTAGAGGCTGCCAGCGACAACGCTGGCATTATGAAAAAACACGCACGCCTTGAGCTTTACCGCGATCTATTTGGTGCACTGTTTGTTGATCTTCCTCCACTGCTGCTTTTTTCTTATCTTTTTTATCAGGGTTATCTGGGGCTTCTTAGTATAGGCAGTATTTACTTTTGGCTGGCTCTTTTTGACCGTTTTGTCGAGGCGGGTGTGTCTCTAAGACAGCTTAAAGACAACCGCATCTATATCAACTCTCTTGAAAAGGTCATCAGTGAAGAAATGGCCTGGGCACAAAGCTCTTCTCAAACAAGTGTATGTCAAACAGTTCTTTCCTCAGATCCCGTCGAAGAGACTTTTAGTCTCATAGATGGTTCAAAAAACACTCTGTCGTTAAAACCTGGCATCTATCAAATAACGGGCCGCAATGGTTCCGGTAAATCAACCCTGATCGACTCTCTTATCGGCCTTAATAGTGACTATGAGTATTGGGACAAAGAAATGGTCTGGCAATTTGCAGGCGCACTTAAGAATCACTACCGCACGGTCAACTCCACTCCTGCAAGGCTCATTGAAGCGGAGAGTTTTAGTGAGCTTCTCACGCAGACCAAGGGTTTTTGTTTTGATGAGTTAAAAGCTGATATCGGGGAAAAGCTGTCTTTCTACCTTTCTTCCACGGGCCTTGTGGACTACTGGCTGGAAAGAGCTGCGTTCTTTGATCAAGTGTTTATCTCAAGGGCGGGCTCTTTTTCTCTTGGCGAAAGTGTCCAGATTAGCTTTTTAAGAATGATTTACAGTCTAAAAAAAGACGTAAGGGTGATCCTTTGTGATGAAGCAGATTCTCCTTTAGACGCTCTTCACAAAAAACCTTTCTATCAGTCTCTAAAAGCACTGAGTACAACGTTTGCCATTTATTTTATTTCTCACAGTAAAACAGCTGTCAAACCACCTATGAAAAAATCATCTCTCGACGTCAGAAGCTATCTCGTTGGTTATTCAAAAGCACAAGATCAAGCCCTTCCCATACCCCTTCATGTCAAAGCAGTCTCCAGTGAGTCGAGCGAAATCATCGGCCTAGGAAGCATCGGAAGTTTTCTAAAAGACACGGCCGCGGTAGCGCTAGAAGCTCTCATCGCAAGCGATGAAAAATACCAAATCCTAAGACACTATCGCATCGTTATCGACTGTGATTCAAGTGTTTTTAAAGCCCGCGAAACGCGCTCTGCCGGACTGACCCTCGCTATTTGTTTTCTCAATATTTACCGCATGGCCATCGGCAATGAGCCAGAAGAAGGCATCGCCGCCACCGGTGCTGTCATGCTTGATGGCACAATCTGCTCTGTTGATTACGAAGAAGAAAAAACAAAAGCTATTTCCGGACACCCTTGGATAAAAAAGTGGGTCACTGCTAGTTCGATCGATTCACTCACAAGCCTAGAAACTCAGGTGTTTATGTCATGAATACTCTTATAAACATTTTTATTCTTACTCTTTTTCTCGCCGGCTCCGGAAACCTTCACGGTAAAGGCCTAAAAGTCAGCGCACTTGAAAAGAGGATAACCCTTGGCAGCGATAAAACAAAAGGTAACCTTGTTATCGCCTGGCTAGAAGACCCCGATGGGAGAACAAGAGCCCTTAAGAGCCTGAGGATTGATGGAAAACGGTTAGAAATCGACCTCGCTTCCTGGTTTCATTCATCAAACTATCCTGAAAAAGCTGCGTATAAAGACCCCAGCGGCGCAAAACTTTACATTGAACGATTACGTGATCACACCTCTTCTCCAAAGACCTTAAGCGAAAGTGAAAAAAAGTACCTTCTCCTCTCAAGCCACAAAGATAAAATTCTAACTCTTAATACTGAAGAGGGGCATTCCTACGTGGTCAAAGTGAAAGCCTCAGAAAAAGAGACCGTTAAAAAGGCCGCCCTTTGCGCCACCGCCTACTGGAACCGCGCTGCTGGGCGTTCTCTTTTTGACTTTGTACCGGCAGAAGATCCCCCCTCACCTTACGCCGCTTCACAGATACTCATCACCAGTCACGCCGGTGACTCGGGCGCAAGCTACACTGACGTCGTAGTATCACCACGCACTGCTAAACTCATCTCTGGCCACGTGATGATTTCAGACCAGATAGATAAACTTGAGCATTATGGTCTTGAGGCAGAGCTCTTTTTTAAAGACAAACGACTCCACCACTCTGAAAAAGTTGGTCTTTTTTGCCTTCAAATCGCCCACGAGCTAGGGCACCTTATCGGCCTCGCTCACAATTTTGCTGGCTCTAATTTTATTGATCATTCAAACCCGGAAGACCCCCTTCCCAGCTCAAGTATGATGGATTACCTCAGTCTAAGAGACAAACTTACCCTGGTTAAAAGGCTCGAAGTGGATGACAGCCTTGTTCTTCCTTACGACAAAGAGGCGTTGGCGCTTCTTTTTAAAAAAGATCACAAACTTTCCCAGTATGCTTTTTGTAGCGACGCACAAACCTCTCTTTACCGTGATTGTAACAAGTTTGATCGCGGAGCGCTTCCTATTGAAGATCTCCTTTTACAGGTAGCGCTTATGCAGAACTTTTCAGCTGAGCTTTTAGATCAATTTTACTACGAGTACTTGAAAGCAAAGCGCGAGCTAATTTTTTCTTACTACGGTTTTGGTGAGTTTTTATTTGATGCCAGACATGTAAGTAAGGAGAGACTATGGCAGGGGGTTGCTGCTCATCCAGCTTTTACGAATGAGGATCTCGAGCGTTTTGAGAACCTGAAAAGATATCAAAGGGATTTAGAGAAGTTAATGGCTATGGTGAGGGGGAGGATTTAAGTTTCTTTCCAGAATCATTAATTACTGACCGCTTGCGCGGATTTTGCTCGCAAGCTCGCAAATCCTGCTCA
>CAZBDM010000132.1:8147-9377 GCA_964490675.1 uncultured Oligoflexales bacterium | reverse complement strand
GATGGGGTGTTAGCTGACTATGCTACCCACAGATTCTGCCGGGGACCCAAAAATTTTATCTGCCGGGAGAATTACCGCAAGTTCCTGATCAAGTGAGTTTAACGTTTCAGAGTGATCTTTCTTCAGTTAGCCTTCGAAGAGCTTCTCATAGTATCGAAGATCCCTCTGCGCATACTCTCACGTGTGATCACGATAAAGTCCCAGCCTTTAGCGACATGGTTTACTACAACATTGAACAAACAGAATCTGCTGAAGGGGGTTTCCTATTCAGGGACTTCTTTGGAAGAAGCACCTACGTAACTCTCTCAGAAGAACTAAGCCATTTGCAAGAGCCTCAAGTTGACTACGCAAAAGGTATTATAATGGAACTCTTTCCTATCACAGCTATCGATAACAAAAGCTTTAGAGTATACGACGTCACAGATACTTTGCTCGGCAACGAATATTCAATTGTCATCTATGATGATCCTCAACATGGCCAGCTGACGATAGCATTTGCAGACTTTGATGACGAATTACCACTTTACGTGACGAAAAGAAACCCTCAGTAGTTGGTATAGGTTATAGAGCATCCTCTTTTAGACTAGCTGAAAGATAACAAGGATGCTCCTCCAGGTAAGAAATCAATCAAAAGTCACCAAAAGGATTTGGGTCGCTGTCCCCACCAGAAGTATCGCCTCCTCCCGAGGAGCCGTTATTTCCGCAAAATCCGAGGAAACATCCGCTCTTTTTCGCTTTCCTCGGCTGACTCGACTGAGGTTCACTTTGACGCACACGCTCGATCGTTTTACATGGATCTCGTTGTTCTTCAGCCGACTTTTCATAGTCCTTAGATATGGCTACAAAAATATCACCATAAACAAACCAACCTTCAGTTCCACCAATTTCTGTTCCTTGTTTATCATCCCTTCGCATACAGCTAAATCTCTCCAACACGGCATCGATTGCTAAGTGGGTTTGTTCGTCAAACTGACTTCTTTCTATATCAGTGCGAAGAGGTGGGGTTCTCCCCTGTTTGGTTACAATACCATGAGTTCCCATGAAATCATTTAAGTCAACCAGGAAGCTTCTAATTTCATCTTTCGGGATGGTTGTTTCATCGCCAGTTTTGAACCAGCTCGTACCATCACCAAAAATAACCATGAGTTTATCAGCAGGAAGCAGAGTGTCATCTTCAACATCAACTTCAGGAGCTGAGACTCGCCCCCCCCCGCCTCTAATCGCAACGAC
>CAZBDM010000132.1:0-8137 GCA_964490675.1 uncultured Oligoflexales bacterium | reverse complement strand
AGGGAAACTATCAATTTTCGCAGGCATAATAAGAGATGCTTTTGTTTGGTATGCTGAATAACTAATATAGTCCGATAACGTAGCGTTATAAGTACTACCGGTGACTTGCCCTCCACGATAGTGCAGCGTTAAAAGATGCTTGATAAACATGGCACCAAAAATAACACTGACGACAGGATTTTCTTTCAAGTAAGTCTTTACTTCCAGGGACCCTGTCTTAGATTGACTAAACGGTAAAGACTTCAGTTTTGCGTAAATATTCTCACTTAAAAAATCTTGTTTAGCTTGATCCGATAGATATTGAGAAGCTTGCAAACTGCCTTGGCATTGCTGCATCGTAGATACGAAATATTCTTCCTGTGCAGCTTTGACACGAACGGAAGGATTTAATCCCAATTGGTTGCGTTGTTCAGCAATTGCGATGGTTACAAATTGCGTTAAACCTGATGCTGCACCAGGACTCCATGCCCATTGATCGAATGCGGACTCGTGTTGCATAGTAGCCGCGAATACGTATGGATCAATCTCATAGCAGTCAGAAACGACTTGAACAACGACAGCTAAATCTGAATTGTTGATCGTTTGTTCTTTACTCGCATCAGATTTTAGTCGACGATTTTTTTTGTAGGCACCATCTTGCCCTCTCACTGACGCTATGAAACTGATTAGCTTGCCAATGAGCTTCTCTGGCGAATCATCTTCGGAGATTGAAAGCTGATAATTGAGCTTTAACTCACTGACATTGAGAGATCTCCCTGAGAGATCGGAAACTGGATCTTCGACAGGTTTTTTACAAGAAAAAATGCTCAGGACTAATACGACAAAAACAATCAACTTCATTATTCCGCTCCAAGCTGTCATATTTTTAGGTAATACATTGTCGGCTATTTTCTCAAATCACTTAAGTTTTGATGTAGAATTCCAAGATAGGAAATTCATTTTAGTCAATAATTGTAAGATGTTTACTTACACAAAAGGATCTACTCGTAAAAAGATCGTCAGTACCGTAAACCTAGACAAACTAGGGCTTGGGCACGTAGATGATGGCGATCTCCAAGTCTGAGTCTTTATCGTACTCGAGAAGCCGGATACGGTTCCTGAGCTTTCCCTCAAGCTTGTAAGAGGAGATTTCTTTACCATTAACGGTCACGCTTACAACCTTTGCCACTGGCTTTCTTAAGAGGAAGACCGGTCTTTCAACAACCGAACCCACTTTCACCATATTGCGAATGAAGTCAGAGTAATCGTTAGCTTCGCAGACATCTAGTTTCTCACCGCCCGATGCGTCTGCGGCAGCATAATAACTACGGCCATGAAGTCTTTCGATACCAGAACATCTGCGGTCAGGGGCGATCGCATGGATCTTAAACCCGTTGACCAGTTCGTTGTCGGTAAGCTTTTTTTCAATGGTTTCAAAACTCGGTCTGATTGCTTTCAGATCGTCATTATCAATCCCCGGATCGTGAGTATCTGAAACATAGATGACGTTGACGAGAGATTTTTCGCGAAAGATCGATGTTCCTTCACTCTTAAGGAGAAGCTGATAGAAGGCAGTTAAGCCAGCCTCTGCGCCAATTCTTTTTTGGGCAATCTGTAAGTGAGAAAGAAAACACGGCTCACCATCGGCGTTGACATCTTTGATGGTAAAGAACCCCTGGTCACATCCGGCAATACTTAAATCATTGGCATCTCGATTGGACAGGCTGTCTTTGAATTGATCCAGACTTGATTTATTAATGAGTCTTAAAAACCCTGGTTCCCTTTCTATGCCGTTGTATGTTTTGACAGCAGGATGAAGCCGAGACAAATCACCAGGATCGGCCGGCAGTGTGTTCATCACCGCTATGCGCGCGTTTTCGGGAAACACGCCCTCGCCCAATAGACTCTGAAAACCCTGTCCGACACGATCAACGACAGCATTCATCGAAGCAGAATTATCTAAAATAAAAAGAAACTCTGCGGGAAGATTACCAGCAGCATTTTTTGTGAAGGTAAACTTTTCAAGCAACTCACCCGCTCCTGGTAAGCTCTCACCAGCAACTGACTCAGAGCCATCATTTCCTTGTGGTTCGACCTCTCCGGAAGCATTCGAACTATTACTTTTCTGTGAAGTCTTCTGGCTGGCTGAAAAGTTCGTGTCGCTGCAAGACACGGTTGCCGATAACATTGTCACGAAGCATATCTTGATAACGTTTTTCAACTCTAACTCCTAAAACTCATTTAAGAGTCGTTCGGTCAATCATCGAAGAAGTTTGACTTCGCCCCGAAAATCGCTATTAGTTCAGTACTTTCAGGAACTTGGAAAATGAGAACAATCATTTTTAATTGTTACGATTGAGGAGGACAACATCGATTTTTTGAAGAAAAAAAGCCTTTTCCATGAGGAAAAGGCCTTGATTGTTAAATCGTGGGAGAGATCGTCAGATTGCACTTCCCATTTGCTCAGCCGTATCGATTGCTGTTTTTGTTTTGGGAGTCGTAATCATCGATCCACTGCGCAGGATGTCTTGCATCTGGAAGCCTACGAGAGACTTCGGTACCCAGAACATATTCGACAGTTCAGAGATGACGTTACAGCGTGAATCGAGTTTGCCCATCTCTGAAAGAAGCATATTCTTTGGCAAGAAAAGGCTTGCGATAAAAACTAGTGACTCAAAGCCGAGAAGCTGAGCATCAAACTCACCTAACTCAGGGAATCTTGAGCGCTCACCTTCGAAGATAATTCGCGCTAAGTCCCTTGCCATACTCATTCGGGTTTGAGGCTTAAGCTCACCTTTACGAAACTGAATCGTATACTGTCCCGGTCTGACGCGCAGGATACGACTGAGTTTATCCATCATATCGGTAGGCTGAGTGGCGATAAAAGAGAAGAAGCGCATCACCTCTGGTAAATAAAGCGGAGGTGTTGAGAAGTCACTCTGCTTATGAAGCTCAGTGACGAAAGACTCAATGCGAGTGCGTACTTCGTTGATCTTTTCAACAGAGAGTTTGGAAGTCGTCGCGACGATTTCTTTAAAGTTGCGTGACTCCATGTATTCGAAGAAAGCTTCGTCAACGCCAATGGCTCCGCTGCCAACGTCATGGATCAACGAAATTTCAACGCCAAGAGTCTCTGAAAGCTTTGCAAGAGCAAAGACAGACTTGACGTTTTTCTCGCCTCTCTTCCAGTGGCTGCAATCAGAAGGGTTAAATCCTAAGATTGCACCAACTTCTTGATCGTGGACTTTGCCATCGCGCTGTTGGTACAGCACTTTTTGGCAGAACTTAAACAACTGCATCGAATTTGGAAACTTGACTGTACCTGAGCGCCTCATTATCCCTCCTAATGTGGTGCAAATGAGTCGGCGTTACTAACCTATTAATTCTTTGTGCTGGCTTAATAAAAATATACCTAACGCCTAAATTTGCGTCAACCGCATGCGTTGATTATTTTATTTCCGCTGTTTTTCTAGCTATTTGTAGATCGTCATTTTTTCTAAAGCTCGATCGAAATTGTCGTTTGAAGAAAACTTCTCCGAACGTTAGACCTAATAAAAATTTAAAAACGAGAAGATACAGAAAATAAATCGCCAAAAGACCGACGGTTGAATAGTACATGGGTATCTCGAGCAACCACTCCCAAAAGTTAAAGCCGAAATCCGCCAGTAAGTAGTTGTTAAGGAGTCCCCACACCGCTAAAGACGACAGTCCAACGATGGCAATATCAGTAAAGCGGATGGCAAACCAAAAAACACAACGTCGTAGATAGCTGTTTTGGCGCTCCTGACGAACCTTCTTTTGCTTGGCCGTCTTTTTCTTCCTACCTGTGCGCTTTTTACTCTTTTGAGTCTCAACCGGTTCACCGGTAGCAAGCTGGGAAGCCAACACAGGTGCGGCTTTCTGTCCTTCTTCAAAGACCAGTTGTGGTCTATCTGGAGTTTTAATCTTGATTTCACCGAGACCCAGTCCGGTTGACAGTGCTCTCATATCCCCGAGGTCTAGGTGCTCAGAGAAGATCTCCAGCTCACGCAAGAAGTCCTGATCAATGCGAGGTGGCATCATAAGACATCCCTTTCAATTGAAATCTAGTTTCATTATAGCAGATGCTCGCCTGCCATCGAGGGACATGTCAGATTTGACGATGGGGGAACCTAGACTTTAGAGATGGCTTCAATTTGAGAGGAGTCGCGACCAGAGCTCTGCTCACTATAGAGATCTGCGGCCATCTTACGCTTCATTTCAGGAGACTCCTTATCTTCTGCGTCCTTTAGAGAGGCATTGAGGCTATCTACAATGGCGTGAATGGACAACATGGCCTGATCGAAGGATTCTTTGGGAAGACGCATAAGACGTTCTCTCAGCATCAGACATTCTGCTGATTTGCGCGTCAACTCACCTTGATCGAAGCGGTTCCTATCGACCGCATCAAAGTAGTAGTAGAGATCGTCAATAGGAAATTTTTGCTTATTTTTCTTCTGGTTCCACATATTTACTGCCCAAAAATAACATCTTGATCAATGTTTCGGTGGGCCTAATAATTTCTTTAGGGTAAGTCTGAAAATCTGCTATATCGAATGTTCATAGTTGAACCACCCATAAGGATTCCAGCCGTGCGTACGATCAAATTACAAAACACTCTCAGTGGCAAAAAAGAACCACTCAAACCTCTTAAACCTGGACACATCGGTATGTACGCTTGCGGGGTGACGACTTATGATGACAGCCATATCGGCCATGCTATGCAAGCGATTTTTTTCGATATCATGCGCAACTATATGGAGTACGCCGGCTACACCGTCAACTATGTCAGAAACTACACTGACGTCGACGACAAGATCATCAAACGAGCTGCGGAAAACGGCGAAGCACCCAACGATCTTGCGGCTCGCATTATTAAAGAAACAGACGAAGACATGCGTAATTTAGGAGTCAACCCTCCCACACATGCTCCAAAAGTCTCGGAGATGATCCCCGAGATTATTTCTATGATTGAAACATTGATCGAAAAAGGGGCCGCCTACGCCACAAGCGATGGTGACGTCTATTATCGAGTCCGCAAAAAAGCCGACTACGGCAAACTATCAAATCGCAAAACCGACGAGCTGCAAAGCGGCAGTCGAGACATTGTCAGTGGAGATAAAGAAGATGCGCTCGATTTTGCTCTTTGGAAGAAAGACGAAACCCAAGGAGCAAGCTGGCAGAGCCCTTGGGGACCTGGCCGACCAGGCTGGCATATCGAATGCTCAGCCATGTCTAAGGCTCTATTGGGGGCCTCATTTGATATCCATGGCGGTGGACGTGACCTGGTTTTTCCCCATCATGAAAACGAAATAGCCCAGTCAGAATCTGCCAATGATGCTCCTTATGCGAGCTGCTGGATTCATTCAGGGTTAATGACCATTGAAAAACAAAAGATGTCAAAAAGTCTGGGTAATCACATTACCATTCGAGATTTTCTGAAGAGCTGGCCGGCCGAGGTTCTACGCCTGAGCTTTGTCGAGAGACATTATTCTTCAAATATCGACTTCTCTCAGAAGGTCTTTACTACATCTCGGCGTCGACTTCTTTATTACTACGAAACCCTTGCGCAACTGGCGAAGTGGTTAGACAAGGCAGCAAGCCCAGAAAAGGGGCCTTTCGCCGAAGGATTCTCTTACGAAGAGCATCGCGAAGCATTTCATCAGGCGATGAGCGATGATTTTAATACCTGCGCTGCCATTGTTGAAATCAACCGTCTCTTTCGATTAGCTAATCAGGTCATTGCGAGCAAAAAATCTGCCGCGAAATGGAATACAATTGCTGCCTGCCATACATTGATCCACGAATTTGGTGATGTGCTCGGTCTTTTTAAATCAGATCCTGACACAATTATTGACCAGCTTAAAAAGCAAGTGTTACCTGAACTAGGTGTGACTGAGGAGGAGATCAATGAGGCCATCGCAGATCGCAAAAAAGCACGTGACGAAAAAAATTGGCAAAAAAGTGATGAAATTAGAGATCAACTTCTTGCCAAAGGCATAGAACTTCGTGATGATGTGAATACGACAACATGGTCCATTAAACATCAAGAAGAGTGATATGGCAGACAAGATTTTAATCACTAACTGTAGCGAATTAGTCACTTTAGAGCCACTGGCCAGCCAAAACAAGTTAACCGCAATCAGCGATGATGATTTAGGAATCATCACTGATGCATGGATGCTTATCGAAGACGGTAAGGTTTTAGATTTTGGTACCATGTTTGAAGCTCCTGAAAAGTCCTCTGACATGAAGGTGATCGATGTCGAAAACCATCTAGTCACTCCGGGTCTTGTCGACAGTCATACCCACCCTCTTTTTGCGGGAGATCGCGCTCATGAGTTCGTCATGCGCCTTGAGGGCAGGACTTACCAAGAGATTGCCGAAGCAGGCGGTGGTATCAAAGCAAGTGTTATCGGAAGCCGCGAATATGAAAACGAAGCACTTGAACAGCTATGTCTCGAGAGACTTAATAAATTTCTTCATTGGGGCGTCACAACGGTTGAGACAAAAACCGGTTACGGCCTCAGTGCAGAAGAAGAGCTACGTCATCTCGAAATCCTCGGTGAAGTGCAGAGAAAAGCCAAACAGAGCACCTATCGCACCTGTTTAGCTCTCCACGCCATCGCTCCCGAGTTTGACAATGCCAAAGCATACATCGATTCTTTAGGCGGGGATTTTCTAAGTAAGATTGCAGAAAAGCATCTTGCTGAAGCGGTTGATGTCTTTATTGAGGAGGGTTACTTCAGCGTTGACGACGTCAACTCTTTTATGGAGGAAGCCAAAAAGCTTGGCTTTGATGTCAGGGTGCACGCTGATGAATTCTCTGATGCTCGAGGTGCTGAAGCTGCGGCGAAGTGGGGAGCAAAGTCAGCTGATCATCTCCAGTATGCTTCGCAGGTGGGTATCAAAGCAATGGCAGAAGCAGGAGTCGTAGCGACTCTTCTTCCGGGCACTTCACTCTACACAAATATTCCTTACACAAAAGCAAAAGCGTTCCTTGACGCCAACTGCCCGGTCGCTGTTGCCACCGATTTCAATCCTGGCAGCTGCCGCATCGATAACCTCGCATTTATAGCCACTTTAGCCGCTCTGCATTGCGGTATGACACGATCACAAGCATTCGCCGCCGTCACTTATGTGGCAGCGAGTGCTCTAGGAATGAGTTCCGCCAAAGGTGCTCTTGATAAAGACCACGATGCTGACTTTATTATTCATCGCAGTGGCAATCTTAACGAGTGGTTTGCCGACCTTGGTCAAAACCGTCCGAAAGAGGTCTGGATCAAAGGTAAAAAGGTCCTTCAAAACACTGACCCTTGATCAACCTCGATGAAGCCCTTCTGAGACCCTTCAGCTAGGGATAAACAATAAGAATGGCGAATAGACCGACGACAACCGCCACAGATGCGATGACCCCGAGAGCATGGAGTCCTTTATTGGCAATACTTTTAAGTTCCATAAGCCTTTTTCCTTTTATAAGTTTTAATCATCGATGAGATTTTACGGAAAAATCGGCCCATAGAATTAATAGATAAATCAGTCGAGAAAACGCCGAAAAATAGATTGTAAATACTTTTGACATACGATTGCTCTTTGACCGCCAAAACACCTTTATTTTACAATACTTTCAAACAGTTAAGATGGTACACGCTTTGCTGAAAAAGAATGGCCTGGTCTTTTGCGGTCTCTAACCGTACGAACTCTCCTGTTTCTTGATCTCTCTACCGCCCTCCAAAAGGAATTCCCGATGAAACCGCAAACATCTACCCGTTACCCGATCGTTAGAGCCAAAGCCGCTCTATTAGCCATCAGTTTGTCACTCGTGACTCTCTCCTGTAGCGAAGAACAAACAAAGGGATTCGAGGACCCTGCTCACGACTTTAATCGATTCTTCGACTTAGCGAGTGCCCCAGAGGTCATAAAAGAAGGCGCAAAGGCTATCGTAAGGGTTGATGAAAAAGGAACAGGGTTTTTTATCAATGACAGTGGCATGCTGATGACTAACGAACATGTTCTCGGTTCGTCCAATTGCTCCGCCGCGGGTTGCTATGTCACCATTGACTTCTTCTACCAGAGGAGCGGCCAACACAGCCAACAAACACTCTACGCCCAGCCTCTTGTCATCGACAAAAACCTTGAT
>CAZBDM010000131.1:0-9390 GCA_964490675.1 uncultured Oligoflexales bacterium | reverse complement strand
CGCGATGGGCCTTCACGACAAAAGGATCAGCCACATCGAAAGAGATCAGGCAGCCGTTATCTTTAGCTGTTTTAATGGCTTCGTAGATACCCTTTTTTTGACCTTCTGTATCCCACTGATAACCGCAGAAATGAAAGATACGTGATCTTGCGATATCGTCATGAGGAATATGTTCCGCGGTGTATAAACGGCTCGCTCCTAGAAAGGTATTCATTGTTCTTTCATGATCAGGGGTGACCAATACGATACACGTCCCTGTGGGTTCCTCTGAATGCGAAAGGCGCGATTCGATACCCACAGACTTCATCCGCGTTTCAATCTTCTCACCGTAAAGATCATTGGCAACCATGCCAGTAAAAACGGTTTTTCTTTCGAGGTAGGCAAGGGTGCGTAGAGCGTTCATCGCTGAACCCCCAAGTTCGATAACGTGATCGTGATCTTTAAAATATGCGAGCAGTTCTTTTTGGCGATTGGCATCTGTAAGATGCATAATGCCTTTGGTCAGATTAAGTTTCTCGATGTCATTGTCTTCGACTTTGATGACAATATCCATAAGCGCATTACATACAGTGGCAACGTCATATTTCTTAGTCAAAACCAGGCTCTCCTCGTTAAAAAATTAACCGTAAGCCCTAGTTTTAGCCTGCTTGCGATATTTTGTCATCCTTTGAATTCTTTTGTCTCGAGAGAAGGTTAACGCGAGCTCTGGCACTCAGGACTTTCCTTTGCATGGCGTCGAGATCCTGCAAATTAGCCGCAAGACGGTTGTGGAAATATCTAATATGGCGGGTGTAGAGTAGGATGCTGAAAAAAGCCGGTAAAAAGAGTGTATCACTGAGCAGTAAATTGAGGCTAAGAGCTAGCAGGAAAAGCGCAGTTAAGCCAATGATTCGATTGCGCTTATGATACCAAAAGCTAGCTTCCTCTGGCTGAAAACGTGCTTGAATAATAAGCGCAAATATTGAGCAAATACTGACAATGAGATGGATATTGGGATCTGCTGCCAAAAGACCAAGAAAGAACCCCAAGCCTAAGACTGCAAAACCAGCTAAGCTTGCCGATGTTTCCCTTGCCAGCCAAACGGATATCAATGATTTTTGCGTCGCTGTGCGGTCAGAGAGAAGCATCCAGAGAACCGTAAGCATGATTGCAGAGCTGATGACGACCGTCGATACAGTCGGCTCACTTATGACATTGGGGTTGGTCATTAACTAACCTTTTTAGTGCCCTTGGACTTTTTTACGACGTTATAAATAGTGCCCTCCCTAGCGAACTCAAAGTTGAGTCCCTTGAAGGTATTGTTATTCTTAATATTCCGGTAAATTTCTTGGATTTCTGAATCAGAACGCGAGGGATCATGGTGGGTCAAAAGGACCTTTCCAGCTTTTATGCGACGCGCATTGTTTAAGGCTTGATGGACAGTGGAATGTCCCCAACCAATACGAGTGACGTACTCTTCTTCTATATATTGTGCGTCGTGAACGAGTAGATCACAGTCTTCGGCAAACTGGACAAAACGGTTGTTGCGAAAATCTTCGCGTGCTTCGTGGTCTGTAGCAATGACAAGTGTTTCACCGCTTGGCGCTGTAAACTTGTAAGAGTAGGTCTCAAGTTCAACGAGATTTTGGGGATCGGAGCCATGATCAACGGGAACAAAGTCCACTTGTAGATCATCAATTTTGGTCGATTCTTTTAGCTCTTGAAAATGAATCGTCGACGGCATGCTGTTGATACCAGCAAATGGTGAGTAACTCCCGTCAAATAAGAGGTCTAGGTTTTCCGTTGTCTGCTTTGCTGCTGCTGGTGAATAAAGATTGAGAGTTGTTGTTTTAAAATAAATTGGATGAAAGAACGGTAATCCCTGAATGTGATCCCAATGGAAGTGCGTGTAGAAAATGTGAATGTTGAGTTTGGCTCCATGTTGAATGATGATTTTCATCAATTCTTCACCTAAATTGGTCACCCCAAAGCCTGTATCAACGATAATAAGGTGGCCCTTGTAGAGAATCTGCATACAAGTCGTGTTGCCACCAAAGATTGCTGTTTCAGCTCTTGGTGATGATATGAGGCCGCGGGTACCCCAAAATTTTAGGCGCAGTGGAGAGTCCATTCATCCCCTTCCTTAGCAGCGACGACTTCGACGCCCGCTGCCAATGCTTGATCTAAAATGCTCTGGACTTTCGCCAGAACAGCATCATCTAAATCTTCCGGTGCATGATGAAATAAAATAAGGCGGTTAACCCCAGCTTTATCACAAATATCAAGAGCCTTATCCGGTGTCGAATGTCCCCAGTCAGGCTTTAAGTTGATTTCGGTAAAGTGCGTGTCAAAGACAACAGTATTACAGCCAGAGAGGAAATTTATCAGCCCGTCGGTGAATTCTTTTTCAAATTCTTTCTCGCGCCCTTTGGCGCGTTCTTTCATGTTTTCGCCAAGGTAGTTACCGTCTTCGATCGGTGCGTTATCAGTGACAACAGCGACATCGTCGTCACCGTGTTTGATGCGATAAGCGAGGGTGATTCCTTGGTGATTGATCTGATAGGTAGAAACTTCAACTTTATCTTCTATTTTGAAAGTCTTTCCTGGTTGTACTCCCTTGAAATCAATTTGGGCCTTCAGTTTTGTCGGAGGTACAGGGAGATTGTCGGAGCGATGCAGACCGAAGAAGAGATCGTTAAAAGTTGATTTAGAAGTATTGGAAGCAAAAAATGTAAATTTATTATTTTCATTGTAAAACGGCTCGAAGAACGGAAAGCCTAAGATATGATCCCAGTGTGTATGGGTGATAAGAAAGTAGAATTTTTTCTTATCCGGGTTTTCTCCTAAAGCGCGACCACGGTGGGCGAGGCCAGATCCACCATCAAGAAACAGATGGAAGTCGACACCGTCGATGGGGAATTCTAAGGATGTTGAGTTACCGCCATAGCCTAAAAGACCCCGTTTATGGGTAGGCCGCGAACCTCTCACACCTAGAAATTTTAGTTTCATTCCCATCTTAAAAACCCTACCGTTAAGCTGCCTGAGTTGCTTCTTTGAGTCTTGCTAAACCTAACAAGAGAATCGAAGCTTTTCCGGCTTGATGTTTTTCTTTGCCGACGGTGCCAATGTAACTGATCTCCGCTTGTAAACCTTCTTCAAGTTGAATCATCGACAATTGAATATTCAATTTAAGAAGCTTGCGACTTAATTCGATGACGGATTTTTCGTCTAGCTTTTTACTGACGACAGATGCGCTTGCGGCGTAGAGTAAACCATCGGAAAAAAACCGTATAGTTTGTATTTTATCAATAAACTGATGGTTTTTGTCAGTGACATAGTCCATAAATTTACCTAGCTTCAATTTGCACAATCCGCTAATCGCAAGTGATTCAGCAGTAATATCAATCAAGTGGGGCGTGTTAAAGTGCCCTTCTTCTTTAAATTCTCGACTGAAATAACCCCAACCAAACAGGTTTTCGATATCAATCTTTCTTTCCTGGTTGAGTTGGGTAAGAATTGCATGGCGTAAAATAGCAGATCTGACAAACTCGTTTTTCTGCATCAACCAAAGGCCATCGTTGCCCCACGCCTTGTGGTTTGCATTAAGATACTGATTGACGTCTTCTTCTAGGAAGAAAGACGAAAACAAGCGGCCAAATTGCTGCAATTTTTTCATTTGTTGGTTGCTGACTTTAACTTCGTTATTAATAAAGATGAAAGGTTGGCTTTGGCAGTTTTTTTCCAGATCTGAAATCAATTGTTCAGCACAACGGAAGACGTGAATACGACGACAAGCTGCCGTAAAAAAGACTTCAAACTGGCGTCTTTTCGAAGGCTCGAGTGGTAGTAAAAAATAAGCTTGTGGTTGTTCCAGCAAAACTTCCGCCTTAACCGATGCGTTCGCTTACAAATACAAATTTATTCAGCTTTTTATCGGAGGCTCTTATATGAATCTGAATCAACGGGGGGAATTTGTTTTCCTAGGGTCGTTCGCTGGAGGTTTAATGTCTTGAAATCAGGGATTGTTGGTTTAGATATTGGATTTACGCCAAAATGAGTGGCTGTATAGCCATGCTGAATAAAGCGAAAGGCCAAGAGCGATCCACATCGAAATCATGCCGACCTCTACCCATGGCCAGCCAAACAAAGGGCGGTTGACCATCATGCAGACAATTCCAACATCAAGAGCAAGGGTTTTCCACTTACCCCATTGGGAGACGCTAATTGTTAAGCCTTTTTCGAGGGCTACCAGTCGCAACCCAGAGATACCGATCTCCCGACAAAGAAGAAGGCCGGCCATCCAAGCGTAAATCGCACCTGATTTCGCTAGAAGGACAAGTGCCGCTGCAACGAGCATTTTGTCTGCCACAGGATCAAGAACCGCTCCGATGCGTGTGACAAGGTTATAGCGTCTGGCTATGAATCCATCGAGCCAATCGGTTAAAGCAGCGATGGTAAAAAGAGCTGCGCAGAACAAATTAAGTGGTTTGATATCAAGCGGGAAAAGGATGAGCAGAAGAGGAATAGAGGCAATCCGAAAGAGGGTGAGTTGATTCGGTAAATCTTTCAACCATGGTTTCGTGTCTAGCGGAGATTCGCCGTCCGGCAATTGTTTTGTCTCTTTCGATTCGTTCAAAGAAATAGGTCCTCTTTGTTGCTTTTTAAAGGTCGCTTGGCCTCACGACTGGAATGATATGGAAACTATCATAGCTTTTCAGTAGTATCGACTCCCTTTAGTGATTTTAAAGGAGGTATCCCCTTGAAAAAACCAGTAACTCCTGCCGACTACCATGTTGAAAACTTAATCATTGGCTCGGGTGTTGCCGGCTTGACTCTCGCTCTCAAGTTAGCTGAATTTAGCAGAGTTTTGGTGGTTGCCAAGGGAAATTTGGTCGAAAACAATTCTTACTACGCTCAAGGTGGTGTTGCCTCGGTCCTCAGCCCGAATGATTCTTTTGACAAGCATATCAACGATACGCTCGTGGCGGGAGCAGGTCTTTGTCACGAAAATGTCGTCAGAGAAGTGGTCGAAGCGGGACCTCAGGCGATTAAAGAACTGATCGATTTTGGCGTTGCGTTCACGAAACACAAAGAAGATGAGTATCACTTGACAAAAGAAGGTGGTCATTCGGCAAGACGTGTCATCCATGCCGACGACATTACCGGTCAAGCGATGGTCAACGCACTGATCAGCCAAGCTAAGAACCATAAAAATATTGAGATCCGTGAACACCAAATCGCCATCGATCTCGTTGTTACCGATAAAACCAAGCCTAGTTTTAGCGCTAATGCTTGTTATGGGGCGTTTTTACTCGATGAAAAAACGAGCATGGTTTATAGCATCAAATCAAAGCGCACGTATTTATGCACCGGAGGGCATGGACGGCTTTATCTGATCACCTCCAACCCCAACAATGCAACGGGTGATGGTTTAGCGATGGGCTGGCGGGCAGGCTGTAAGGTGGCCAACTTGGAATTTATGCAGTTTCACCCGACCTGCCTTTACCATCACGAAGAAAAAACGTTTCTTATTAGCGAAGCCGTGCGTGGTGAAGGAGCCGTCTTAAAAGACATCAAAGGTCGCGAGTTTATGACTGATTACCACGAGCTCGGTTCACTGGCACCGCGTGATATCGTTGCGCGAGCGATCGACAACGAGTTGAAAAAGAGTGGTGCGAGTCACGTTTACCTCGATATTAAAAAAATCGGAGTCGAGCGCTTTAAGAATCATTTTCCCAATATTTTCCAGACCTGCGTAAGATTGGGTATCGATCTCGACTCGCATTTAATTCCAGTTGTTCCCGCTGCGCACTATAGTTGTGGAGGACTTGTTACGGACGACTGTGGAAGGACTTCGGTTAGGAATCTTTATGCCCTTGGTGAAGTGGCTTGCAGTGGTCTTCACGGAGCTAACCGACTAGCATCGAATAGCCTTCTTGAAGCCTTGGTTTTTGCTGACAGGGCTGCAAAAGCCAGTAGAACGGATGCGATTATTGAAGTCGCAGAAGCTGTACCTCAGTGGAAGAGCGGTAATGCGATTCCGCCTGATGAACAAGTGATTTTATCTCATACTTGGGATGAGGTAAGGAGGCTGATGTGGCATTACGTTGGTATCGTTAGGAGCGATCGGCGTCTGAGAAGGGCGCGCAAGAGGATTACGGCAATCCTCCTCGAGCTTGATAAGTACTACTGGAATTATCAGATCAATAACAATCTCTTGGAAGTAAGAAACTTAGCGCTCATCGCTCACTTGACGATCAAGTGCGCCATGTCGCGCAAAGAATCTCGTGGCATTCACTACAACATCGATTATCCGGATCTTGATGAAGAGCCTCGCGACTCAATCGTGCGATGAAGCTCCTGTAAAGACCTCAACCGTTGATGAAATTTTTTGCAGTTGGTCGACACTGCAGAGCCGCACCGACTCAAACACCAAGGCAATCATGTCGACATCGTCACTGAGGTCGCTTTCAAGAGTGATCTTACCGTCTCTTGTTGCCGCTCGTTTTACACCTATTTTAATAATTTGTCCGTCTTTTTCAGCGGTTATGGGAAGACTACGGGAGTTTATGGTAAAACCTTTTTGCTCTAGCTCGCTGAAAATCAAGCTACGGTCGAATGTGTCGCATTTAATCGCTTGCTGGACACGGGATTTTTCGCATTGGGGACAGCGCCGTCCCGCCCATCTTGTACCCTTTTGGTCAACATAGATCTTCGAGCCGTCTTTTAGTTTTTTACCATTCCAGATCCAAGGTTTGCTTTGTTCACAATAGGCACACTTGCGTATTTGAGATTCACTCATGAGACTCCCCCATTACGTTGTACACAAGGACGATATTGTAATATTCTACCGACTGTTTACATTTTTAAAAAGGGGTCGTCTTATGCGTCGTATTTTAACCGGTTTTCGAAAACAAAAAGGAGATGGCTACGATCTCTGGAGACTGGTTGATCAAAGGTTTCTCGACAAGCCCCCAGGGAGAGCGAGACTCCAGCTTGTCTGTGATATCGATAAGACTTATCTAGAGACCGAGTTTGAATCACTTTTTAAGATGGCGCGTATCGCCTTCGAAGACGCCAACGATAAAGTGACCGTTCAGGGAGCTTCTGAGGTTCTTCTCGCAGCCCGCTGGGGCAATATGAATGATCTCGATGATGTCGGAGAACATTCCAGTTACCCAAGGCCTCTTCACTTCGTTTCTTCTTCGCCGCCTCAGTTGAGAAATGTTCTTGAGGAAAAGTTATCCTTAGACGGTCTAGATTGGACTTCAGACACCTTTAAAAACCAGGCTTACAATCTGAAAAAAGGACGCTTCGATCTGCTTAAACAGCATGTTGCTTATAAATCTGCTGCGATTTTAGGGATCGCATCACACTTTCAACATCAGTCGAGCATGATTATGCTTGGTGATAATGCTGAATCGGATGCATTTATTTACTTAGGTGCTAAGCTATTTCTCGAAAAGAAATTATCCCTCGAAGGCTATGAAGCTTACCTGCAATTAGCCGGTATTGAGCCACAGGTTTCAGGTGACTTGATCAAAGAACTTTCGGAGCCTAAAGATATTTCGGTTAAAGGTATTCTTATCCGTGATCTTCCCAACTACGATCTTGTTGATGCACCACCGCTTACCGATCCCATTCAATTGTTCGATAACTTCTTTGAAGCTTCCCTTTATCTTAGGGAGTGGGAACTGCTGGGGATTGCTGAAATCAGCAAGTTGGCGCGGCGATTTCATAATCGTTTTGGCATGCCACTTTCGAGCATTGGGCGAACGCTTTCTGTCTTTAGTGAGCGTAGTAGCTTAAAGGAAAGTCTTAGAAAGGAGATAACCGCTCTTGCCGATCACCTCTGTCAGGGCAAGCAAGAGTCGATTGAGCCTTTCAATGAAGATTTTAAGCATCTGGAAAGTAAGGGCTTAGCGGCATTTGATGCGCTTACGGAATCAGAAATTTTAGAGATCGGTAAATCTTGGCTTGAGAATATCGAAGCTGAGAAGGAAAGCAAAAAGACCTGACAGTCACAGCGCGTTAATTAATTGAAAAGCAATATTAGTGCTAAGGTTGCTTTGTGCGAGTAGGGAAGTGGTTGATGCAACAGAAATTTTGTTGCGTACTAAGTTTGCCACTTCTTCTGCATAGTCTGTATCTGAAATTTTTGATTTTGCTGCTGAAATATTCTCTTGGTAGACATCAATGAAGTCGAGTGAGGTGTTCAGTCTCGCCTGTAAGGAGCCAAAGATAACGCGCTGCGTTGACAGCGAATTGATCGCTTGATCGTATATTGTTGCAAAGTTCTCGTCATCTTCAGGTTCAAGAAGTTCGGCAACATCCTCAAGCTCGATTCCCTCTGCAGAGTTCGTATCTGCGAGTAAATCGATGACCGATCGCAGGCCAAGGGCCTCAGTGGTTGCGTTGATTGATTTGAGTCCAGGCAAACGGATCGTGTTAATATCGTTTTCAATATCTTCGCCTGCTTTAGGATCATCAACGCGAAAGATGAGCTCTTCAGGAGTGCTCTCAGACTCGCCGTTGAGAAGCGGGACACCGTTAAACTCGGTCGTCTTAGCGATACGATCCATTTCTTCATGAAGAGCCTGGTATTCAATAAACAGAAAGCGCCTTTCTTGATCATCGAGGGTTGTTGATGCTCCTGTGATATTGATTTCCTTCATACGTGCGATGATATTATTGATTTCAGCCATTGAAGACTCGGCTGTTTGTAAAAGTGAAATGGCATCGTTTACATTTCTCTTCGCAGCCGAGAGAGAGCGGATGCGGAACTCCATCTTTTCGGCGAGAGCTCTTTCTGCAGGTCGTGGGTCTTCAGGTGTGAAGACTGTTCCCGTCGATAACTTTGAAAGCGAATCCGCCTCTTTCGTCGTTGCTTTGCGCAGATGACGATTGAGGCGTGCGGTCAGTGAATTATCGTTAATAGTTGATGACAAACTCTAGCTCGCTTGTGGTTCGTTTTTATCTTTTTCTCCACTAGCACTCTCTTCCTCTAAGATGACAGGTGAGTCAAGGTCGATACCTGCTTCGCCTGCTTGTGCTGGTGTCTGTTCAGTGGTCTCAGAAGATTGCAGCTCCGTCGCAGGGACTTCGTTTGTCTCTGCTGGTTCAGAGTGTTCAAAAGGACCAGCAATGCTGGCCTCTGATTGACCTTGGTTAGAAGCTACCGCCTCTTTTCGCTCATTTGTGTCAGTCGTTAAAAGACCAGACGCGACGTTAGTCTTGGGGCGTTTGATTTGTGAGAGGGTATCAGCACTGTGTTCAAGCAGCTTAGCGTACTTGTAAATCTGCGTGTTATCTTTTGACTTATGTTCAACATTTTTATGCGCGTTTTCAAGGTTTGCTAACTCAACTTTAAAGTTCGATGCAGAGGCACTCAATTGATTGGACCATTTTGCA